>NZ_LZJG01000260.1:0-31852 GCF_001667785.1 Mycobacterium sp. E3247
ATGTACCCGATCAGGTTGCCGGCGTCGTCGGTCCACATGTCGTCGACGACGGGTCGCAGTTCGCGGGCGCACACCGCGCGGACGTCGGCTTCCTGGCCGCACGGCCCGTAGGCCCACAGCAGTTCCTGCAACAGGCCGTCGGTGGCGGTGTGCTCGCGCGTCGGCATGCGGTCCTTTCGGATTCGTGACTCGGTCCGAAGGGATCAGTACCCGCGTCAAGTGGCGGGCAATCGCGCTTACGCGTACGCGAGTTCCAGGCGTTCGAGGCGCCGCACCAGGAGACTGGGGAGCCACTTTCCGACGTCGGCGGCCGTGATGTTCGACGTCCGCGCGAGCAGCTCGCCCAGGACGATGTTCGCCTCCAGTCGCGCCAGCGCCGCTCCGACGCAGAAGTGGATGCCCTTGCCGAAGCTGATGTGTCCCTTCCCCGCGGGCCGATCGAGTCGAAACTCTTCCGGATCGTCGAAGTGCGCGGGATCCCTGTTCGCCGCTCCCCACAACAGAAGCAGCCGCGAACCCGACGGTAATTCGGCGCCGCATAGTTCGGTGTCGTTGACGACGTGCCGGTAGTGGCCCCGGAAAGGCGGTTCGTAGCGCAGCACCTCTTCCAGGAACGCCCCGAGCAAATCCGGCCGATCGCGCACCTGCCGCTGGACGTCCGGCCGCGTCGCCAAAACCCAAGCGGCAGAACCGATCAAGGAGGCGGTCGATTCACCCCCTGCACTGAACAAGGTGATCATGATCGCTAGCGCGGCCAAGTCGTCCAGTTCGCCGGAGGCGCACGCGACGGCGAGGTCTCCCAGCAGATTGTCCTGTGGGTGGCTTGCCGCGTTCCGGAACTGTTCGGTGACGTAGCCACTGAGCTCCATCACGGCCACCCCGGCGGCATCCAGCTGAGCTTGGGTGACCAGCCCTTCGACCACCTGGGTGGCGGAGTAACCCCATTGGATGATCGTGTCGGTGTCGGCGTCGGGGACACCGATGATCCTCCCGACGATCATCATGGGTAGCCGATTGGCCATCGCGCTCATCCATTCGATGCGTGCGCCTCGCGCGTGGCGATCCCACAGGCGGGCAGCGGTGTCGGCGATGAATGGCTCGAAGGCGCGGATGCGCTTCGCCGCCAGCTGTGGAAGCAACATCTTTCGATGCGCCGAATGGACCGGTTCGTCAGCGGTCGCCAACGCTTGAGTGGGACCGCCGAGTTCTCCCATGGGGAAGGCGTCGACGCCGCCGCCGGGCTGATACATCATCGTCGCCGTCAGGTTGGACGAGAAGTCGGCACAGCGTGCGACAACCTCGTTCACGGCTTCCCAACTGCTCACCGCGTAGAAGCCAGATTCGCCGATGCGATGGACGTGTCCGGCCCGGTGCATTTGTTCGTAGAGCAACTGCGGATCTTGGATGAACCGCTCGTCGAACAGCGCGAGCCCGAGGCCGCCGGCATTCGAATCCATTGCTCAACGCTGAGTTCCCACGACATCTGCCGTCAATGGACATGCCGAAAGTTGCAATCCGCAGGGCCATCCTGGCGCGTCCGCCGTCTCACCTGCGTTGAGCCAGCTGCGCCGATGCTGGAACATATGGCTGAGCTCGTCTCAGATGTGAGAACGCATGGACCCGACTACTCAGGGGAGGGAAACGCCCATGGCCGGCCATGACTGGGTACTCGGTGGCGATCGTCGGGCCGCCGCGGCGGATCGTATCTACGCTGCCGCGACCGATCTCGTGCTACGCGAGGGGCTGGATGCGTTCGACATCGACTCCCTGGCGGCGCGGGTGCACTGCTCAAGAGCCACCATCTATCGCTACGCCGGCGGCAAGGCCCAGATCCGAGACGCGGTGTTGATCCGCCTGTCGGCCGGGATCATCGAGACGGTCCGGCGTGCCGTGGATGGGCTGAGCGGCCCCGACCGCGTCATCACCGCCGTCACCGTCGCGCTCGAACAGATCAGGACGGACCCGCTGCGGCGGCTGATGCTCAGTCCGGGCAGTTCCCCGGATCTTGGCGAGTTGCATTCGTCCCCGGTGCTCAGTCACCTCGCCGCCGAGCTCACGGGAATCGCCGACGACCCGGAGGCGGCGCAGTGGATCGTGCGCGTGGTGTTGTCCCTGGCTTACTGGCCGCTCGCGAACAGTCGCGTCGAACGAAGAGTCTTGGAGCGGTTCCTGGCTCCGGGCTTCACACGTGAGTGAACGGGCGGTGCCATTCGCTGACGGCCGTCATTGACGATCGTCAGCGAATGGCGGTACCGTCCGTCCATGGAGTCGTCGCACGCCCCAGCGGTGGCCGAGGCATCGGCCGTTGGCGCACGGGAGGCGCGCCGGCTGGAAACCCGGGCGCGCCTGTTCGACGCCGCGTTGACCGAATTCGCGCGGAGGGGGCTGGCCGCCGCCGACGTGAGCGCGATCGCCGCCGCGGCCGGCGTGGTGCGCGGAACGTTCTACTTCCACTTCCCCACCAAGGAGCACGTTCTCGCCGAGTTGGAGCGCAACGAGGAAACCCGGATCATCAGCGAACTCGGCGACGCCAAGGGTGATCTCGCATCGGTATTGTCGAGGCTCGTCGCTCACGTGCTGGCCGCCGAAAGTCGTTTGGGTGCAGCGGTTTTCCGCGACATGCTCGGTCTGCACTTCTCGTCGTCGCGTCCGGTCGAGGACGAGCTGACGCAACACCCGCTCGCGGGATTTCTGGTGGGCGTGATCGCCCGGGCGCAATCCGCGGGGCAGGCCCGCACGGAGATTGACGCCGCGGAACTCGCGACGTTCTTCCTTACCGGGCTGTTCGCCCTGCTGGCCACCGGAACACCCGACCCGGCGCAGTTAAGCCGTTACGTGACAACGATTGTCAAGGGAATGGAGAAGCGATGAACGGTACGGGCATCGAGGGCTACCGGGAATTCTTGGCCCGACGTGACGGCGAGGCCGACTTGCTCAACCGGCGGTTGGCCAATCGCGAGCGATTCTTCGCTCAACTCGAGGCCAATCCGGTCCGGTCGGCCCACCCTGTCGATCAACAGACATTCCATCGCAACCTGCGCCGCCGTCGCCCGGAGGCCGGGCTGGACAGGAAAATGCTGTTCCTCTTGGCGACGGCCAAGCTGAATCAGGCGGAACGGTTCGGCGTCGGGCTTGGCGAAACCTATGGGCGCAACAGCGATCAGAACCTGCCGCCCGAAAACGTCTACCTCGAGCTCGAGGAGCATTACCACACCCGCCTACTCGCGTATGCGCTCGACATCTTCGATCTGACGTTCCAAGTGGTTCCCCCGCCTTTCGTGATGCGACAGTTCGTCAAAACCGGGGTCTTCATGCCCGCACGGTTGGGCTTCCTGTTCGTCGGGGCCGCAGAGATGGCGGGCTGCATCATGTTCGACGAATTGCGCCGCGCCGGCAGGGAACTGTTCGCCGACGAACCGGACGTCGCCGAGCGAATCGAACTGCTCTACAGCGACATCCTGACCGACGAGATCGGTCACGTGGGGTACTGCGCATCGCGTTGCACCGCTGCGGAACGGGCGATCATGCGCCGCATCTATCCGCTCATTGGGCGCCTGTTCGCCGGCCAAACGGCCGAAATCAGCTTGCTGATCGATCCGAAGGCGTTGCACGCCCGGCTCGACCGGCCTTTCAACGTCGAAGAACTCACGGCCGACCTGGACAACGAAACGTACCTGGTCACTCACCCATGACGGGCGACCGCGCCGTGATCCCGCTCCGTCGGGAGCCAGGAAACGAAGGATCCGCCGAAAAGTGAATGGTTCCCGCTCGCCGACTATGGCCGGGGACCGCTCGCGGGGCAGACTCGACGTCGGAGGGGCTGAACCGAGTCCTATAGGAACGAGCCCGAGGCCAGGCCGTGCCGCTCAAGAAGAGGGCGGTAGCGCGAGGCATCACCCTTTCAGCCCCTCCCAAATCGGTCGATCCGGTCTGGGTGCGCAGCCGAGCAGTGGTACAGCACGCCGCCCAACTATTTAGGTCAGCCGTTCCCGTCCGGGTCGCCGATCGCCCGGCCGAAATCACTGATCCTCGTCAGGCCGTAGCGCGCCGCGGTCGCGGCGGTCACGACGACGCCGTTCTTGTTCTCGGCCGGCGCCGGCTGCAGAGCCACAAGGCCCGTTCCCTGCAACGCCTGGTCAAGCGCCGCGTGGGCTTGGTGCGGATCCGAGATCGGGCTCCCGCTGTCGTCCAGGTACGCGAGGAGGCTGCCCACGTACTCGGGGATGAGGCCGACTGTGCCGTCGCGGAGCAACGGAAAGTAGGTGTCGCGGTTGCCGATCTCGAGGCGCCGCTCGACCGGAAAGCCTGCGTCCGCCAGCGCGTGGGCGTAAAGCTCGGCCACGGTCACGCTCTCGGCGAAGTTGGCCGACCCGATGACGATCGCCGGTCGGTCCCTCCGCGGTGCGCGTGGCGGCAGGCCGTGCCGCCTCTCGGTCAGGAATTCGGCCGCCGCCGCCGCCGGAGATGCCCCGCCCAGGACGCGGCCATTGAGGTCGGCGAGGCGCTCGGTCGTGAGTTCCGCGCTCACGGCATCGATGGTCGCGGCGAGGCCGTCGCCGTGCGCGACGCGCACCTCGTCGCGCAGGATCGGCGTCACGCTCTCGGCGGGCTGAGCGTGCAGGTCATCCTCGAGCAGAACGAAGTCGCCGGCGAGCAGGCGCGGATCGGTCGTGAAGAGCACGCCGACCTGAATCTCCCCCGTTGTGAGCGCGTCGACAGTGCGCGGCCCGCCGGCATCGGTGACACGAAATTCCTTGAAGGTAAGCCCGTACCGCGCGCGCAGCAGCGGCAGACAGAGCAGTTCGGTGCGGCACTCGGGACCGGAGCCGAACACCAACGTCTTGGCCAGGATCACGCCCGGCTCCGCGGTTCACGGGTCAAGCTTGTCGCTTTCGAAGACCAGGAAGCTCGCCCCCTGCGGGTCGCGCAGCAGGCTGAAGACACCCTTCGGCTGTTCGGTCGGCCCCGCGAGAACCGCACCGCCGGCGGCGATGGCGGCTGCGCCGGTCTCCGCGACGTCGGTCACGACGAAGTAGGGCAGCCAGCGCGAAGGTGCGCCGGCGTCCGCCGCCGTCAGACCGCGCAGCCCGCCGTTGTCCCGCGGTCCGACACGAATCACCCAGTAGGGCACCGGCATGCCGGCGAGGAACTCGATGCGCCAGTCGAACAGCCCCGAGTAGAAGGCGATCGCCGCATCGACATCCGGGGTGGCCAGCTCATTCCACGTCAGGTACCCGGGCTCGTTCACGCGGGTCGCGCCGAAGTACCGACCGGGCTCACAGAGGTGGATGACGGGCCCGTGCGGATCGCGCACGACCACCAACCTCCCTCGGTCTCCGAAATCCAGTGGCCCGGCGAGGATGCTGCCGCCCAACGCACGGGCACGGGCGGCCGCCGCGTCGACGTCGGCGACCGAGACGTGCGAGTTCCAGCGTGTCTCACCGCCGGCGGGGTCGCCCGCAGGCAGGGCATAGAGCCCAGCGACCTCCTCGCGTTCTCGGCAAAAGACCGTGTACGCGCGCCCGTCCGCCATGCGCCGCTCGTCCGGGGTCCAGCCGAAGAGCGTTCCATAGAACGCTGCGGCCGCCGCCGGCTCAGTCGTGGCAAGGTCGACCCAGCTGAACGTCCCCTCCGCGTACCCGGTGCGCGCTCCCATGAGGGGCAGCCTATCCAAGCGCTAACGGCGCTGCAGGCCCATCTGGCTGGAGACGCCAACCGATAGATTGCGCCGCTCATGCGCGTTCGACGATCGATCGCGATGCCGCCGCAGATCCAACTTCGTTGGCGCACTGAGTCGTCCCGGAATGGTCCCGTATTCATCGGAACCTTTGCGGTGACGCCCATCCGGCGGGCGGTACCACCCGCGACGACGCTCAGCTCAGCGCGGCCAGCGCAGAGTCGTAGTCAGGCTCCTGCTCGATTTCCGGGACCAACTCCGTGTACGCGACGTAGCCGTCGGCGTCAATCACCACGATGGCCCTTGCAAGGAGCCCGGCCATCGCGCCGTTGGTCATCGTGACGCCGTAGTCTTCGCCGAAGCTGTCACGGAACGCCGAAGCCGTCTTGACGTGCTCGATGCCCTCTGCACTGCAGAATCGTTGAAACGTGAAAGGCAGGTCTTTCGACACACAGAGCACGCACACACCGCTCGCGGCGGCGCGCTCGTTGAAGTGCCGTACGGTCGCCGCACAAACCGGCATGTCGACCGACGGAAAAATGTTCAGCACCAACGGTTTGCCGCGGAACTGCTCGATGCCGACCTCCCATAGGTCGTGGCCGGTCAAATTAAAGGTGGGGGCTTTAGATCCGAGGGCAGGCAGTTCGCCGATAGTGTTGATGGGATTTCCACTCAAGGTTATCTGTGCCATGGGCACAGTGTGCCAATTGCCGATCAGGCCCGCTCGAGTTACGTCGCGATCCCAGAGTTGACGGAGTCCTCGGTGACCAGTTGCACGTCGCAGGCGGGCTGATCCCGGCCTCCAGACACAACGTGCGGTAGCGAGAGCATCAGGCCAGCGCCCTTTAGGACGGTCGACATGAACGCGGCGCGAGGGCCAGCCGGCAGGGCGCATCTGGGCAATAATCATCCGCATGAGTGACGGACTCAAACGCCGCTGGCAACGTGCAACTCAGCTCACTTATCTCAGCACTTTCGAACGCAGACTCAACCGATCGCTCTGGGGTCTGGCATGGGTTGCGTTGATCTACTCCGTTGCCGAGCATGTTTGGCTGGCCGACAATCCCGAAGCCTTCCCAGGTGCTGAGCGGCTCGGCGACCTTCTTTTCCACCTCGCACTCGAATACGTGACGGCATTCATTTTCTACCTGCTGATAGTCCGGCTGCCGTTGCGGCGAGATCGCCAAAACATCTACAGGAACCTAGAACCGTTGCTATCTCGCGTCGTCGGCGAGGCGACCGCCCTCATGGGCACGTTGCACCAAGCGGCCGGGTTCGATAGCCAACGAGAGAATACGTTGGCGCACGTCCAAGAGACCTGTAGCAAGATTGGGCCCGAAACGCCCACGAAGATGCTGATCGCGTCGGCCGCCCCAGCCGCACACGCGCCCATGCTTGACGCGATTCACTATCATATGGAGCGCGCCCGCCGCGTGAATTCCGAAATTCTCGACCTTTCAGCGTTCGTCGCGTCAGATGTCATCAGCATTGTGAACGACATCGAAAACCGGGGCTATTTCAGCGCATTCGAGTTCGTCTATCCGTTGTTCAAGGCCAACCAGCTCAGTAAGTCCGACCTGTCGTTTCTCTCTCGGCACATCTTCGACTACCTATTGCTTGCGGACCGACTGGACACCTACTGCCGCGACTTCCTTCCGGCGCCGGCACCGCGACCCGAGTACCTCATTTCGGGGACAGTGCGCGACAGCGACGAAGTTCCGCTAAGCCGCTTCTCGACCCCCGAGCGAAGAGGGGAAGGGAACGGGGCCCCAAAGAAGCCCGCTGAAGAGCCCCGAGCCCCCCGGCCGGTTAACACCTGAACAGCGCCCCAACCGCGATCACCGCGACTTCGTGTAGCGGCCGGGCCTACTGACACACACCCCGCTGCCCGCCACCTCAGAGGCATCCCGCCCGCTGAGTTCGAAGCCATCTTCGACGCCCCGAAAGGGACCGCCCAAACACCGGGCGGAATTCGATAGCCGGAGCATCACATGTGGTGGAGCTAAGGGGATTCGAACCCCTGACCTACTCGATGCGAACGAGTCGCGCTACCAACTGCGCCATAGCCCCTGATCGCTAGCAGGCTACCAGCCGCAGCCCCAACCGCCGAAATGCGAGCACTACTCGCCGACGGCTCGCGGCAAGTCCCTGGGCCAGCCGTAGTTGCGCATCGGCATCGCGTAGTCCAGGTGCTCGAAGATCGGGTCCTCGTCGTCGATCTCGAGAACCACCGCGCCGGGGCGCCGCAGCCGCGACGGCACCACGTCGTAGTCGCGGTCGTAGGCGTTCTCCACGCCCATTCGCGCCCGGGCCATCCGCTGCATCCGGCGGCGACGGATCTTCTCCTCGATGCGGGTCTGCCGGCGCAGATACGCCAGGTAGACCAGCGTGACGGCGGTGGCGGTGCCGCAGGCCCACCAGGCGGTGGGCGAAATCTTGAACGCGGCCGTGGCCGTGCCGACCAGCACCACCGCCATCACCATCAGCACGCGCTTGCGGAACTTGTACTTGCGGGCGCTGACCGCGGCGGCGGCCTTGGCGTCGAACCGGCGGCGCCGCGAGGCGCTCCGCGGCACCGGCGCCGGCATCTCCTCCTCGTCGGCCTCGGCTTCGGCTTCCGGCTCGAGTCCGGAGGAGTCGTCGACGTATTCGTATCCCTCGTCGTCGTCTTCGCCGCCGCCGCGGGCGACCACGTCGGTGTCGGAGTCCTCGTCGTCCTCGTCGGCCTCGGCTTCTTCCTCGACGACCGCTTCGACGCCCGCCGGCAGCGCCTGCGAATCCTCGACGACATCGACGTCGAGGTAGTCGGGCTCGGTGCGCTCGGGCGTCGCGATCTTCACGACGACGGGGCGCGCGGCCCGCAGCTCCTCGGTGTCGTGCTCTTCGTCGTCGTCATCCCCGGCGAGGTCGCGCTCGTCGTCAAGCTCGCCCTCGGCCGCCTCCTCCGGCGGCTTCCAGTTCGGGTCGGAGCGGTGACCGGCGGCCGGACCGCTCCGCTTGATCAGGCGGGAGTTCGCGCCACCGTTGAGGACGCGGGTCGCCAGCGCGACGTCGCTGGTGCGGCGCACGGCATCGCGTTTGCTGACCAGCATGGGCACCAAGACGAACAGCCAGAGCACTACGAGCGAGATCCACAACAGTGACTGCGGAATGCTTGGCATGACGACCTGCTCTCTTCGGTTCCGATCCCCGCGAAGCCCACCGGTGGCCAGCGCGGCCGGGTCTTAGTGACCAGGACAATTACACACCTGTAATTTGGCTCTCACAAGCACCACAAGTCACTCGTGTCGCGGTAGCCACACGCGGGCCGAGGCGCTTGGGGCGTTCAGACCCAGCTGGCCTGCCCGGCGCGGACCAGGGCCGAGGCCACCGATCCGGACACCTCTTCGGCCGTGATGGCCATCAGCAGGTGGTCGCGCCAGGCCTTGTCCACCTCGAGGTAGCGCTTCAGCAGCCCCTCCTGCCGGAACCCGACCTTCCCCAGGACCGCGCGGCTGGCGGCGTTCTCGGGCCGCACCGTCGCCTCCACGCGATGCAGCATCACCGGGCCGAAGCAGTGGTCCAGGCCCAGCGCCAACGCCGCCGTGGCCACCCCACCGCCGGTCGCCGACCGCGGCACCCAGTAGCCGATCCACGCCGACCGCAACGCCCCGTGCGTGACATTGCCGATGGTCAGCTGTCCGCAGAACTGCCCGTCGAGCTCGATCACGTACGGCAACATGCGGCCCGCGCGGGCCTCCGCGCGCAGACCGGAACACAGCGGCGGCCAGGCCGAGACCGTGTGCCGGCTCGTCCAGTCGCCCTCCGCGCTGGGCTCCCACGGCTCGAGGTGCGCGCGGTCGGCCAACCGGATGCGGCTCCACTGGGTGCCGTCGCGCATCCGCACCGCCCGTAACCGCACCACTCCCGCCGGAACCCGTAACGGACCCACGTCCAGCGGCCAACCCGGATGGCGGGCGTTGGTGCGCAACCGGTTCACCAGCGTGCGGAGCGGTTGCACTTAACCGCGCTGAGCCAGGAAGGCGACGTCGACGATCTCGCCGGTGCGGATTTGTTCGGCGCCGCTGGGCACCACCACGAGGCAGTTCGCCTCGGCGAGGGTGGCCAGCAGGTGAGAGGACGCCCCGGGGGGACCGCCAAGCGCCTGCACCAGATACTCCCCGGTCTCCTGATCGCGCATCAGCTGGCCGCGCAGGTAGCCCTTGCGACCGGCGACCGACGCGATCGGGGACAGCGTGCGGGCCTGCACGATTCGGCGCATCGGCTGACGTTTGCCCAGCGAGAGGCGGATCAGCGGCCGCACCATCACCTCGAAGACCACCAGGGCGCTCACCGGGTTCGCGGGCAGCAGGAACGTGGGGACGCCGTCGCGGCCCAGCTGACCGAATCCCTGGACGGACCCGGGATGCATCGCGACGCGGACGACTTCCATCTCCCCCAGCTCGGAAAGCACCGAGCGCACCGGCTCGGCCGCGGCGCCCCCGACACCGCCGGCGATCACCACCACCTCGGAACGGTTGACCTGGCCCTCGACGACCTCGCGGAATTCGGCAGGATCGTTGCTGACGATGCCGATGCGGTTGACCTCCGCGCCGGCATCCCGGGCCGCCGCCGCCAACGCATAAGAGTTGACGTCGTACACCTGGCCGTTGCCCGGGGTGCGCGAGATGTCGACCAGCTCGCCTCCGACGGCCATCACCGTCACCCGGGGCCGCGGATGTACCAGCACGCGCTCGCGGCCGACCGCGGCCAGCAGGCCGACCTGGGCCGCGCCGATCACCGTGCCGGCGCGCACCGCGACGTCGCCGGGCTGCACGTCGTCCCCGGTGCGGCGCACGTACGCGCCCGACGGCGCGCCCCGCAGGATCCGCACCCGCGTGCTTCCGCCATCGGTCCAGCGCAACGGGATGACGGCGTCGGCCAGCGTGGGCAGCGGGGCGCCGGTGTGCACCCTGGCGGCCTGGCGGGGTTGCAGGCGGCTGGGCGTGCGCGCACCGGCCTCGACGGTTCCCATCACGGGCAGGACCAGGCCCTCGCGGCGGTCTTCGTCGAGCTCCGCGTCGCCGGGCGGCTCACCCAGGGCGTCGACGCCCACTTCGCCGACGCCCAGCACGTCGACGCTGCGCACCGCGTAACCGTCGATCGCGGCCTGATCGAAACCGGGCATCGGGCGCTCGGTGACGACTTCCTCGGCACACATCAATCCCTGCGCCTCGGCGATGGCCACCCGGATGGGCCGCGGAGCCACCGCGGCGGCCGTTATCCGGGCCTGCTGCTCCTCCACAGAACGCACAGCGCGCCTCTCTGCCCTACTGCCCTGACGGGCCGCTAACGACCTGACGGGCACCGTCGCGAGCCGGGCGTTGTAGACCGGCTACTTCTCGGCCAGGCCTAACCGCGCCACCAACCATCGCCGCAAATCGGGGCCGTAGTCGTCACGATCCAATGCAAAGTCAACCGCAGCCTTGAGGTAGCCGCCGGGATTTCCCAAGTCGTGTCGAGATCCGTGATGCACGACGACATGCACGGGGTGGCCCTCGGAAATGAGCAACGCGATCGCGTCGGTGAGCTGGACTTCGCCGCCCACGCCGCGGTCGACGCGGCGCAACGCGTCGAAGATGGCGCGGTCGAGCACGTAGCGGCCCGCCGCGGCCAACATCGAGGGGGCGTCCTCGCGCTTGGGCTTCTCGACCATGCCCTTGACCTTCAGCACGTCAGGGTTGTCGCCCCCGGGCACCGGATCGACGTCGAAAACGCCGTAGGCGCTGATCTCCTCGGGCGTCACCTCGATGGCGCACAACACCGTGCCGCCGTACTGCGCGCGCACCTTCGACATCGTTTCCAGGACGCCGGTGGGCAGCACCAGGTCGTCGGGCAGCAGGACCATCACGGCGTCCTCGTCGGGCGCCAGGGCGGGCTCCACGCAGCTGATGGCGTGTCCCAGTCCGAGCGGCTCGGCCTGGACGACGGACTCGACCTTGATCAGCTGCGGGGCGCGGCGCACCTTGTCGAGCATCGCTTTCTTGCCGCGCGCCTCCAGCGTCCCCTCGAGGACCAGGTCCTCGACGAAATGCGCGACGACGCCGTCCTTGCCCTCGGAGGTGATGATCACCAGGCGGTCGGCGCCCGCCTCGGCCGCCTCGGCCGCGACCAGCTCGATGCCGGGGGTGTCGACGACCGGCAGCAACTCCTTGGGCACCGTTTTCGTCGCGGGCAGGAAGCGGGTACCAAGACCGGCGGCGGGCACGATCGCCGTGTGTGGGACCACCACTTTTGGGCTGGACATTGTTCACACGATAACCCGAACGCGGTTCGCCGAGTCGATGTGGCGCGGGCGAAGAGTCGGCTGCCATGGTTGACATATGGCGACCCCCAGCAAGGCCGCGTTGCGTTCGCAGCTGCAGGCGGCCCGGCGCCGCGTTGCCGACGACGTGCGGGCCCGCGAGGCGCGCATGCTGTGCGAGCACCTGGAAGGCGCGGAAAACGTCGTGAGCAGCGGCAACACGGTGTGCGCCTATGTGCCGGTGGGCGCCGAGCCCGGCTCGCTCGAAATGCTCGACGTGTTGCTGCGGCGCGCCGGACGGGTCCTGTTGCCGGTGGCGCGGACCACGGCCGACGACGCGCCGCAGCCGTTGCGCTGGGGCGAATACCGGCGCGGCGCACTGACCTCCGCGCGGTGGGGACTGCTGGAGCCGCCGGAGCCGTGGCTCGCGGCATCGGCGATCGCGGAGGCGAGCCTGATCCTGGTGCCGTCGTTGGCCGTCGACCGCCGGGGGGTGCGGTTGGGCCGGGGCCGCGGCTTCTACGACCGCTCGCTGGGCTATCGGGACCCGCGGGCGCGGCTGATCGCGGTGGTGCGCGACGCGGAGTTGGTGGACCGGTTACCCGCCGAGCGGCACGACGTACCGATGACCGATGCACTCACGCCGCGGGCCGGGTTCACCGCCCTCGATCCGCGGTGACCCATCGGGAATGAGTGACGTCACGTGGCGGTTCTAGCACTTGAGACGCTAGAGTGCTAACAAGCTTTGCAATCATCCGGAGGTATTCGTGCCGACTTACAGCTATCAGTGCACCGAGTGCGACGATCGCTTCGACATCGTGCAGGCCTTCACCGACGATGCGCTGACGACGTGTGAGCGCTGCTCCGGCCGGCTGCGCAAGCGCTTCAACTCCGTCGGGGTGGTGTTCAAGGGCAGCGGCTTCTACCGCACCGACAGCCGGGAGTCCGGCAAGAAGTCCACGACGTCGACCAACGGATCCTCATCGACCGACTCCGGATCGAGCTCGGGTTCGAGCGAGAAGTCCACCTCCAGCGAGAAGTCGACCAGCAGCGCCACGGCGCCCGCCGCCGCGTCGAGCTGACGGGGTTATCCACAACCGCGCCTCCCGCGGCATTCGCCGCTGACCTCGCTGCGCCTACCGTTGCGGCGTGGGCGAATCGTCGCTGAATCCGGCCTTGTTGAGCCGCCTTTCGGGGTGGTTGCGTCCCGATTGGAGCCGGACCGTGCTGGCGCGGCGCGTCGCCGCGGGCGGCCTGGTCGTGCTGGCCGGCATAACCGCGCTGAGTTCCGACCCCGACGGTGACTACGCCGAGGTGGTGGTCGCCGATCACGACCTGGGGCCCGGCACCGCGTTGACCCTTGCCGACGTCCGGCTCGAAAAACGTTTGACGGCAACCGTTCCCGACGGGGCACGAACCGATGTGGGCGCCGTCGTCGGTTCCACGCTGGCCGGCCCCGCCCGGCGCGGCGAGGTCCTCACCGACGTGCGGGTGCTGGGCAGCCGACTGGCCGAGGCCGCGATCGCGCCGAAGGCCGGGCCCGGCGCCCGCATCGTCCCGCTGCGTCTCGCCGACAGCGCCCTGATCGACCTCGTTCGCGTTGGCGACATCGTCGACGTGCTGGCCGCGCCGTCGACGGGGTCGCCGGAGTCGCCCCAGGCCGCGCCCAAGGTGGTGGCCACCGACGCCGTCGTGGTGCTCGTGTCCGCCAAGCCGAAAGCCCAGGCAGGAGACGGGGACCGCGTAGTGTTGGTGGCGCTGCCGGCTCGCGTGGCGAACACGGTGGCGGGCTCGGCGCTGGGTCAGGCGGTGACCCTCACCCTGCACTGAGTGCCCCGCCGCCGTTGGTCGCGCAACCGACAGCAAACTCTGTCCAATCCCAGGAAGGACATCTGGAATGTTCAAAGGGTTCAAGGAGTTTCTGTCGCGGGGCAACATCGTCGACCTCGCCGTCGCGGTCGTCATCGGTACCGCCTTCACCGCGCTGGTCACCAAGTTCACCGATAGCATCATCACGCCGCTGATCAACCGGATCGGCGTCAAACAGCAGTCCAACGTCGGCATTTTGAAGATCGGCATCGGCGGCGGCCAGACCATCGACCTGAACATCCTGCTGTCGGCCGCGATCAACTTCGTGCTGATCGCCGCGGTCGTCTACTTCTTCGTCGTGCTGCCCTACAACACGCTGCGCAAGCGCGGTGAGGTGGAGCAGGCGGACGACGCCCAGGTCGTTCTGCTCACCGAGATCCGCGACCTACTCGCCCAGACCAACGGCGACCTGTCGGGCAAGCACGGCGGAGCGGGCACGACGCCCCCTCCGGACCACGGACCCCGCGCCGACGCCGAGTCGCGGTAGCGGACGGAGCCTTTCGGGCGGTCAGATCTCCAGGCTGGACAGCTGCCCGATGATCTGGGCGGCCAGCGGGTTCAGCGTCGCCATCCCGTCGCGCACCGCATACCGGGAGCCGGCCAGGTTCACCACCAGCGTGCTGCCGGACACCCCGGCCAGACCGCGTGACAATCCGGCGTCGATGATGCCCGCGGACAGCCCCGATGCCCGAATCGCCTCGGCGATGCCCAGGATTTCGCGATCCAGGATCTCCCGGGTGGCTTCCGGGGTGACGTCACGCGGCGTGACGCCCGTGCCACCGACGGAGACCACCAGGTCGACGCCACCGATCACCGCGGTGTTGAGCGCGTTGCGGATCTCCACCTCGTCCGCCGCGACAGCGACCACGCCGTCGACCACGAAACCCGCCTCGGTCAGCAGCTCGGTGACCAGCGGACCGCTGTGGTCCTCGTCCCCGTGGGCGGTGCGATCGTCGACGACCACGACCAGGGCCCGTCCGACCACCAGCTCCGCGCCCGTCTCCATGGGTGCCACCGTATAACCGAGCTCCGACAGTCCCGCCGCCGAGGGTTCTTCGACTCGCATTACTGATCCGCCTTCCCCAGAGTCACCGGCACGGTACGGCTGCCACCACCAGCGGGATCCTGGAAGGTCAGCGAAATCTTGTCGCCGGGCGCCTTGGACCGCACGGCGGCCACCAAGGCGTCGGCGCTGTTGATCGGGCGGTCGTCGACCTTGGTGACGATCACGTTCTTGGGGACCCCGGCGGTCGCGGCCGCGCCGTTGGGCACGACGTCGACGACCTTGGCGCCCGGGGAGCCCTTGTCGTTCGTCACCTGCACGCCCAGCGAGGCGTGGGACGCCTTGCCGGTGCTGATGAGCTCGTCGGCGATGCGCTTGGCCTGATCGACCGGGATCGCGAAACCGAGCCCGATCGAACCGCTCTGCGCGTCGGGCGAGTCCGCGCCCAGGGTGGCGATCGCCGAGTTCACGCCCACCAGCTGGCCGTTCATGTTGACCAGCGCGCCGCCGGAGTTGCCGGGGTTGATCGCGGCGTCGGTCTGGATCGCGTCGAGCACGGTGTTCTGGTTGCCCGACTCACCGGTGGTGGACACCGGCCGATTCAGCGCGCTGACGATCCCGGTCGTCACCGTACCCGACAAGCCCAGCGGCGACCCGATGGCCACCACCGGCTGGCCGACGCGCAGATCCGACGAGGAACCCAGGGAAATCGGGGTCAGGCCGTTGACTCCCTGCACTCGGATCACCGCGATGTCGCTGGTCGGATCCGCGCCGACGACGGTGAACGGCGCGGTGCGGCCGTCGGAGAAGGTCACCGTCGTCTTGGGAGCCGGACCACCCGGTCCGCCACCGGGACCCCCGGGAGGGGCGGCGGGGGGAGCGCCGGGAACGCCGGGCGCCTTCGGCGGCCCCGCGGCCGCCGCGACCACGTGGTTGTTGGTGAGGATGAGCCCGTCGGCGGACAGGACGATGCCGGAGCCCTCTTCGGACTGGCGGCCCAGATCGGTCTCCAGCATGACGACGCTGGGGACCACCTTGGAGGCGACCTGTTCCACGCTGCCGGGCGGCATGTTCGCCGCGGGAACGCTGGGGGCACCGATGACGGTGCGCCCGTTGCCGTTGGACGGGTGCGTGCCCAGCTCGACGGCCGTGGCCGCGGCTCCGCCGACGCCGGCGGAGACCACCGCGATGGCCAAGGCGCCGACCGCCAACAGCCCTGCGCGGGGCCGCTTTTGGGGGCCGGGCGGCATCGGCGGCATCATGCCGGGGATCGGGCCGGTGCCGGCGGCCCCGGGCATGGGGCCTACCCCGGTCCCCCCTGGTATCCGGCCGGGGCCCGTGCCGTTGAACGGGTCGTAGGGCTGCCGAAACTGGCTCGTCTGGGATTGCTGCCGCCAGTCGAATGGCTGGCTATACGGTGGCTGATGCCCCTGGCCGTAAGCAGAGGTCCCCGGATGGGTCGGAGTGGGCGCAGGCTGATTCGGCACGGGACGGTATCCCGGCTGCTGCGGCGGTGGCGAATACCTCGGGTCATTCGTCATGTCGCTGGGTCGCACTTCCTCTATCTCGGTATTCGGCTCGTCGGCTCGACGAGCTTCTCAAACAGTAGCTGCAGACCTACCTTGCCCGCGCGGACTGAGAGTCCACTGAGATAACGTTCGCCGGTTCCCGAGAGTTCGACTGGTCGGTGGCCACCGGGACGGTGGCATCCGATCCTTCTTCGGGGTTCTCGGCGGCGGGCGCCGGATACGGGGAGAGCGGCATCGGCCGGCCGGGCAGCAGGACGTAGAACGAGGTCCCCGGCGGCTGTCCGCCGGGCACGGTGTCCTCGACGCGAAGCAGCCCACCGTGATTCAGCACGACCTTCTTGACGATCGCCAGCCCAAGGCCGGAGCCCGGCATGGCGCGTGCCGTCGTCGAACGGTAGAACCGCTCGAACACCAGGCGGCGTTCGTGCGGCGGGATGCCGGGGCCTTGATCGGACACCACCAGCTCCGCGTGCGACGGGTCGAGCTGGCGCATGGTGACGCCGACGCGCCCGCCCGGCGGGCTCCACTTGGCCGCGTTGTCCAACAGGTTCAGCACCGCCCGTGACAACCCGGCGGCGTCGCCGTACACCTGCCAGGGGGTCACGTTCACGTCGAAGTGAATGTCGTTGCGGCGCCGCCGGACTCGCTCCAGGCTGCGATCGATCACCTCGGACATGTCGACCGGCTCGTGCACCACCTGTCCGGCATCGTCGCGGGTGAGGTCCACCAGATCGCCCACCAGCGTGGACAATTCCTCGATCTGCGCCAGCACGTCGGCGCGCAGCTCGACCATCTCCTGCTCGGGCAGCCGCGGCGCGCCCGGTTCCATAGAAGCCATCAGCAGCTCGACGTTGGTGCGCAGCGACGTCAGCGGGGTGCGCAATTCGTGTCCGGCGTCGGTGACCAGCCGCGCCTGCCGCTCGCGGGATTCGGCCAGCGCACGCAGCATCAAGTTGAACGCCTCGGTGAGCCTGGCCAATTCGTCGCTGCCGAACACCGGGATGGGCCGCAGGTCGTCGGTGCGCGCCACCCGTTCGGCCGCCTCGGTCAGGCGGGCCACCGGTCGCAGACCCGCCCTGGTGACCATGCCGCCCGCCACCGCGGCGACGGCGACGCCGATGCCGCCGACGATCAGCAGCACCAGACGCAGCTTGGTCATCACCGCCTCGGTCGGTTTGAGGCTCTTGGAGATCAGCAGCGAACAGCCGTTGGGCAGGTGGATGGCCAGCACCCGCTGATCGAGCGCGGTGCGCCGGGACATGAAAAGGTCACCGCGGATCACCGCCTTTTCCGGCGCGCCGACCGGCAGCGTCTGACCCGGCTGCTGCGCGGTGTAGATCGAGTGGCCCGGGTTCACCAGCATCGCGTTGACGTCCGAATAGGCGGTGCCCTCGATGGCCTTCCCGGGGTCGGCGGCCAGTGAACCGCTGGCGATCAGCAGCTGCGCCCGGCTCTGCAACTGGTTGTCGATATCGCTATACAGCGCAGCCGAAATCACCGCATACACGGCGAACGCCATGAGCACGACCACCATCGCCACCATCGACATCGCCAGCAGCATGACGCGCCACCGCAACGACAGCGAGCTGGTGGCGCGAAGCGGAACGCGTTGGGGCCGTTGGTATCGGATCATCGTCGAATGCGGCTCGTCACGGCGGCGTCTCGCGCAGGACGTAGCCCACGCCGCGGACCGTGTGGATCAGTCGGGGTTCACCGTCGGCTTCGGTCTTGCGGCGCAAGTAGCCGACGTAGACCTCCAGCGCGTTGCCGGAGGTCGGGAAGTCGAATCCCCACACCTCTTCCAGGATCCTGCTGCGGGTGAGCACGCGGCGAGGATTGGCGATCAACATCTCCAGCAGGGCGAATTCGGTGCGCGTCAGGCTGATCTGGCGCTGCCCGCGGGTGACTTCGCGGGTCACCGGGTCCAGCGTCAGGTCGGAGAACGTCATGGCCACCGAGTCGGCGTCCTCGTCAGGCTTGGTGCGGCGCAGCAGCGCCCGCATCCGGGCCAGCAGCTCCTCCAGCGCGAACGGCTTCGGCAGGTAGTCGTCCGCGCCGGCGTCCAGCCCGGCGACCCGCTCGGAGACCGAGTCACGCGCGGTGAGCACCAGGATCGGCAGGTCGTCTCCGGTGCTGCGGAGCTGACGGCACACCTCGAGGCCGTCCAGCCGCGGCATCATCACGTCGAGGACGAGCGCGTCGGGCCGGTCGCTGGCGATCATCTCCAGCGCCTCCAGCCCGTCATGGGCCAACTCCACCGAGTAGCCATTGAAGGAAAGCGACCGCCGCAGCGACTCACGCACTGCGCGATCGTCGTCGACGACCAGTATCCGCACGGGGCTAGTGTCGTCCCGACGCCTGAGAGCGGCCTGAGAGGCGCGCCGGGTGTTTGCCGAGATTAACTAACGCCGGTCCAGGTCGATCAGGCCGAGCCGGGCGGCCTTGAGCAACCGGCGGGGGACCTTGTGCTTCTGGCCCGCGACCGTCACACCGACGAGCTCGGTCTTGGTGGCCTTCCACTGCGCGCGACGGCTACGGGTGTTCGAGCGCGACATCCTGCGCTTGGGTACGGCCATGGTCGGGCCTAACTCCTCGTGTCGGGGCGTGTCGCGGGGGGTGGCCCGGGGGGCCGAACGTGCGACGATTGCTACCAGGATAGTCGGTGGCCTGCTGCGCACCAAAACGACGGCCGCCGGCGCCCGGATTGCCGTGACGGCCGCGATCCGGCGCCGTCATACGACCGTGGTGGCGATCTCGGCGCCGGAGGCGATCGGACGTCCTTGACGGGGCACCGGCGCGACCCGCTAACCTACCGGTTGGTTGGTTGGTTCGCGCTCGCCGGTGAATCGCAGATGGGAGGACCGCATGGCCTCTGACGCTGGTCACGACCCTGTCCGGATCGCGAACTGCTCCGGGTTCTACGGCGACCGGCTGTCGGCGATGCGGGAGATGCTCACCGGCGGGGAGGTGGACTACCTCACCGGCGACTACCTGGCCGAACTGACCATGCTGATCCTGGGCCGCGACCGGATGAAGCATCCCGAGCGCGGCTATGCCAGGACCTTCCTGACCCAGCTCGAGGATTGCCTGGGCGAGGCATGCGACCGCGGCGTCCGCATCGTCGCCAACGCCGGTGGCCTCAACCCGGCCGGGCTGGCCGACGCAATCCGCGCCCTGGCCGAACGGCTCGGCATCCCGGCCCGCGTCGCCCACGTCGAGGGGGACGACCTGCTGGCGCGCGCCGCCGACCTCGGCCTGGGCACCCCCCTGACCGCCAACGCCTACCTGGGCGCGTGGGGCATCGTCGACTGCCTGGGCGACGGCGCCGACGTGGTCGTCACCGGCCGGGTCACCGACGCCTCGGTGATCGTCGGCGCCGCGGCGGCCCACTTCGGCTGGGGACGCACCGACTACGACGCTCTCGCCGGTGCCGTGGTCGCCGGCCACGTCATCGAGTGCGGCGTGCAGGCCAGCGGCGGCAACTACTCCTTCTTCACTGAAATCGCCGACCTGACCCACGCCGGCTTTCCGCTGGCCGAGGTGCACGCGGACGGCTCGTCGGTGATCACCAAGCACCCCGGCACCGGCGGCCTGGTCAGCGTCGACACCGTCACCGCGCAGCTGCTCTACGAGATCACCGGCGCCCGCTACGCCAACCCCGACGTCACCGCCCGGATGGACACCGTCGAGCTGTCCGCCGAGGGCCCCGACCGGGTGCGCATCAGCGGCGTGCGGGGCGAGCCGCCGCCGCCCACCTACAAGGTGTCGCTCAACGGCATCGGCGGATTTCGCAATTCCATGACGTTCGTGTTGACCGGGCTGGACATCGAGGCCAAGGCCGACTTGGTGCGCCGGCAGCTCGAGGCCGCGCTGACCGTCAAGCCCGCGGAGCTGCAGTGGTCGCTGGCGCGCACCGACCACACCGACGCCGACACCGAGGAAGCCGCCAGCGCGCTGCTGCACTGCGTGGTCCGCGATCCCGATCCTTCAAGCGTCGGGCGTCAATTCTCTTCGGCCGCCGTCGAGTTGGCGCTCGCCAGTTATCCCGGCTTCCACGTGACCGCCCCGCCGGGCGACGGCCAGGTCTACGGCGTGTTCACCGCCGGCTACGTCGACGCCACCCAGGTGCCGCACCTCGCGGTGCACGCCGACGGCTCCCGCGTCGAGATCCCTTGCGCCACCGAGACTCTGGAGTTGGCGCCCGCCGATCCCCCGGCGTTGCCCGAGCCGCTTCCGGACGGCCCGACCCGGCGCGTTCCGCTGGGCCGCATCGCCGGCGCGCGCAGCGGCGACAAGGGCGGCTCGGCGAACGTCGGGGTCTGGGTCCGCACCGACGAGCAGTGGCGCTGGCTGGCCAACACGCTGACCGTCGAGCTGCTCACCGAACTGCTGCCCGAGGCCGCGGAGTTCGACGTGACCCGCCACGTGCTGCCCAACCTGCGCGCGGTCAACTTCGTTGTCGACGGCATCCTGGGCCAGGGCGTCGCCTACCAGGCGCGGTTCGATCCGCAGGCCAAGGGGCTGGGCGAATGGCTGCGCGGCCGGCACGTCGACATCCCCGAAAGGCTGTTATGAATCTCTGGACGACCCCCGAGCGCGAAGCGTTGCGAAAGACCGTGCGCTCCTTCACCGAACGCGAGATCCTGCCGCACGCCGACGAGTGGGAGGGCAGCGGCGAGCTGCCGCGCGACCTGCACCGCCGGGCCGGGGACGCCGGCCTGCTGGGCGCGGGCTTTCCCGAGGCGGTCGGCGGGGGCGGCGGCGACGGCGCGGACGCGGTGATCATCTGCGAAGAGGTGCATCAGGCCGGCGCACCGGGTGGGGTTTTCGCGTCGCTGTTCACCTGCGGCATCGCGGTGCCGCACATGATCGCCTCCGGCGATCAGCGGCTGATCGAAGAGTTCGTCCGCCCGACGCTGGCCGGCGACAAGATCGGCGCGCTGGCCATCACCGAACCCGGCGGCGGCTCGGACGTGGGACACCTACGGACCTCGGCGGTGCTAGACGGCGACCACTATGTGGTCAACGGCGCCAAGACCTACATCTCCTCCGGGGTGCGCGCCGACTACGTCGTCACCGCGGTGCGCACCGGCGGTCCCGGCGCGGCGGGCGTCTCGCTGCTGGTGGTCGAGAAGGGCACGCCGGGTTTCGAGGTGAGCCGCAAGCTGGCCAAGATGGGATGGCGGTCCTCGGACACCGCCGAGCTGTCCTTCGTCGACGCCCGTGTGCCGGCGGCCAACCTGGTCGGCGCCGAGAACAGCGGCTTCCTGCAGATCGCGCAGGCGTTCGTCTCGGAACGCATCGGCCTTGCCGCGCAGGCCTATTCGAGCGCCCAGCGGTGCCTGGACCTGACGGTGCAGTGGTGCCGCGACCGCGAGACCTTCGGGCGGCCGCTGATCTCGCGGCAGTCGGTGCAGAACACGCTGGCCGAGATGGCCCGGCGCATCGACGTCGCGCGGGTCTACTCCCGCCATGTGGTCGAACGCCAACTGGCCGGTGAGGCCAACCTGATCGCCGAGGTGTGTTTCGCCAAGAACACCGCCGTCGAGGCCGGGGAATGGGTGGCCAACCAGGCCGTCCAGCTGTTCGGCGGCATGGGCTACATGGCCGAATCGGAAGTCGAGCGCCAATACCGGGACATGCGGATCCTGGGCATCGGCGGGGGAACCACCGAAATCCTGACCGCATTGGCCGCCAAAACCCTGGGATTCCAATCGTGACCACACTGAAGTCCACGCTCGACCCGAACTCCGCGGCCTACACCGACGCGGCGTCGACGGCGGCCTCGCGGCTCGACGAGATCGGCGCCGAACTCGCCAAAGCTCTTGCGGGCGGCGGGCCCAAGTACGTCGAGCGCCACCACGCCCGCGGCAAGCTGACCGCGCGGGAACGCATCGAGTTGCTCGTCGACCCCGACTCTCCGTTCCTGGAGCTCAGCCCGCTCGCGGCGTGGGGCAGCCCGTTCACCGTCGGCGCCAGCACGGTCACCGGGATCGGCGTGGTGTCGGGGGTGGAATGCCTGATCGTCGCCAACGACCCGACGGTCAAGGGCGGCACCAGCAACCCGTGGACCCTGAAAAAGATACTGCGGGCCAACCAGATCGCTTTCGAGAACCGGCTGCCCGTCATTTCGCTGGTGGAATCCGGCGGGGCGGACCTGCCCACCCAGAAAGAGATCTTCATCCCGGGTGGGCAGATGTTCCGCGACCTGACCCGCCTGTCGGCGGCCGGGATTCCCACCATCGCCCTGGTTTTCGGCAACTCCACCGCCGGCGGCGCCTACATTCCCGGCATGTCCGACCACGTCGTGATGATCAAAGAACGCTCGAAGGTGTTCCTCGCCGGTCCCCCGCTGGTCAAGATGGCCACCGGCGAAGAATCCGACGACGAGTCGCTGGGCGGCGCCGAAATGCACGCCCGCATATCGGGTTTGGCCGACTACTTCGCCGCCGACGAACTCGATGCCATCCGCATCGGGCGCCGCATCGTGGCCCGGCTGAACTGGGTCAAGCAGGGGCCGGCGCCCGGGCCGGTGACCGAGCCGCTGCTCGACGCCGAGGAGCTCATCGGGATCGTGCCCGCGGACCTGCGCGTCCCGTTCGACCCGCGCGAGGTGATCGCCCGCATCGTGGACGGCTCCGAATTCGACGAATTCAAGGCCATGTACGGTTCGTCGCTGGTCACCGGCTGGGCCCGGCTGCACGGCTACCCGCTGGGCATCCTCGCCAACGCGCGCGGCGTGCTGTTCAGCGAGGAGTCGCAGAAGGCCACCCAGTTCATTCAGCTGGCGAACCGCTCGAACACGCCATTGTTGTTCCTGCACAACACCACCGGCTACATGGTGGGCAAGGACTACGAAGAGGGCGGGATGATCAAGCACGGGTCGATGATGATCAACGCCGTGTCCAACTCGACCGTCCCGCACATCTCGCTGTTGATCGGCGCCTCCTACGGGGCCGGCCATTACGGCATGTGCGGGCGGGCCTACGACCCGAGGTTCCTGTTCGCCTGGCCCAGCGCCAAATCCGCGGTGATGGGCGGCGCCCAACTCGCGGGCGTCCTGTCGATCGCGGCCCGCGCGGCCGCCGAGGCCCGCGGCCAGCAGGTCGACGAGGACGCCGACGCCGCGATCGGCGCGGCCGTCGAGGGGCAGATCGAAGCCGAGTCGCTGCCGCTGGTGTTGTCCGGGATGCTCTACGACGACGGGGTGATCGACCCGCGCGACACCCGCACGGTGCTGGGAATGTGTTTGTCCGCCATTGCCAATGGCCCGATCAAGGGGACGTCGAACTTCGGCGTCTTCCGGATGTGAGCCCCATGGTTTCTCGAGTGCTGGTCGCCAACCGCGGCGAGATCGCCCGGCGGGTATTCGCCACCTGCCGCCGGCTGGGCCTGGGCACCGTCGCCGTCTACACCGACCCCGACGCCGCCGCGCCGCACGTGGCCGAGGCCGACGCGCGGGTGCGGCTGGAAAAGACCAACGACTACCTGAACGCCGAGGCGATCATCGCCGCCGCCCGCGCCGCGGGTGCCGACGCGGTGCATCCCGGTTACGGGTTCCTTTCCGAGAACGCCGATTTCGCGGCCGCCGTCCAGCAGGCGGGCCTGACCTGGGTGGGGCCACCGGTGGATGCGGTGCGGGCGATGGGCTCCAAGATCGAGTCCAAGAAACTGATGGCCGCCGCCGGGGTTCCGGTGCTCGACGAACTCGACCCCGACGCGGTCACCGAGGCGCAGCTGCCCGTGCTGGTCAAGGCCTCGGCGGGTGGCGGCGGCCGGGGGATGCGGGTGGTCCGCAATTTGGCTTCTCTCGCAAGCGAAGTCGAGGCGGCCCGGCGTGAGGCGGCCTCGGCGTTCGGTGACCCGACCGTCTTCTGCGAGCGTTACCTGCCCACTGGGCATCACATCGAGGTTCAGGTCATGGCCGACACCCACGGCACCGTCTGGGCTGTCGGGGAGCGGGAGTGCTCGATTCAGCGCCGCCACCAGAAGATCATCGAGGAGGCGCCATCGCCGCTGGTCGAGCGCATCCCCGGGATGCGGGCCAAGCTGTTCGACGCGGCCCGGCTGGCCGCCGGTGCGATCGGCTACACGGGCGCCGGGACGGTGGAGTTCCTCGCCGATGATGACGGGGAGTTCTACTTCCTGGAGATGAACACCCGACTGCAGGTCGAGCACCCCGTGACCGAGGAAACCACCGGGCTCGACCTGGTGGAACTGCAGCTCTCCGTCGCCGCAGGCGACCGGCTCGACGCCGAACCGCCGGCCGCGCAAGGGCATTCGATCGAGGCCCGGCTTTATGCGGAGGATCCCGCCCAGGGCTGGCAGCCGCAGGCCGGCCGGGTGGACAACTTCGAGGTGCCGGCGGTCCGATCGCGATTCGGCACGCTGGGTCACCGGACGGGCATCCGCCTCGACTCGGGCATCGGCGCCGGGTCGACGGTATCGATTCACTACGACCCAATGCTGGCCAAGGTCATCTCGTACGCGCCGACCCGCAGGCAGGCGGCGCTGGTGCTCGCCGACGCGCTGGCCCGCACCCGGCTGCACGGCCTGCGCACCAACCGTGAGCTGCTGGTCAACGTGCTGCGCCACCCCGCGTTCCTCGACGGCGACACCGACACCGCGTTTTTCGACACGCATGACCTGACGAAACTGTCGGCCCCGCTGGCCGACGGCGCCACCGTCCGGCTGTCCGCGATCGCCGCCGCGCTCGCCGACGCCGCGCACAACCGCGCGACCGCGCCGGTCCTGGGATCGCTGCCCAGCGGCTGGCGCAACCTGGCGTCCGGCTATCAGGTGAAAACCTACCGCGACGCCGACGGCGGGGAGCATCGGGTCGAATACCGTTTCACCAGAACGGGATTGCTCCTGGCCGACCCCAACGTTGCTGAGCCGGTCCGGCTGGTCTCGGCGACGGCGGACGAGGTCGTGCTCGCCGACGGATCCGGGGTGGCGTGCGGCTTCGCCGTCGCGCGCTACAGCGACAACGTCTACGTCGACTCGGCGCGCGGGCCGGTCCACCTGGTGGCGCTGCCACGTTTCCCCGAGCCCGGTTCGGCCGTCGAGCAGGGCTCGCTGGTCGCGCCGATGCCCGGCAACGTGATCCGCCTCGGCGCCGAGATCGGCGACAACGTCACCGCCGGGCAGCCACTGATCTGGCTGGAGGCGATGAAGATGGAGCACACCATCACCGCCCCCTCCGACGGCCTGCTCGCCGAGCTCAACGTCGAAACCGGTCAGCAGGTCGAAGTGGGCGCCGTCCTGGCAAGAGTGGAAGCGCCCCAACCAGAAGGAGATTCGTAATGACCGACACCAGCTTCATCGAGAGCGAGGAACGGCAGGCCCTGCGCAAGTCGGTGGCCGCGTGGGCCGCCAACTACGGCAGCGAGTACTACCTGAAGAAGGCCCGCGCGCACGAGCACACCGACGAATTATGGGCGGAGGCGGGCAAACTCGGCTTCCTGGGAGTCAACCTGCCCGAGGAGTACGGCGGCGGCGGTGCCGGCATGTACGAGCTGTCGCTGGTGATGGAGGAGATGGCCGCCGCGGGCAGCGCGCTGCTGCTGATGGTGGTATCCCCGGCGATCAACGGCACCATCATCAGCAAGTTCGGCACCGAAGAACAGAAGAGGCGCTGGATCCCCGGCATCGCCGACGGCACCCTGACGATGGCCTTCGCCATCACCGAGCCCGACGCAGGCTCCAACTCCCACAAGATCACCACCACCGCCCGCCGCGACGGCAGCGACTGGATCCTCAAGGGCCAGAAGGTCTACATCTCGGGCATCGACCAGGCACAGGCCGTGCTGGTGGTGGGTCGCACGGAAGAGGCCAAGACCGGCAAGCTGCGGCCGGCGCTGTTCGTGGTGCCCACCGACGCCCCCGGATTCACCTACACGCCAATCGAAATGGAGCTGATCAGTCCCGAGCGGCAGTTCCAGGTCTTCCTCGACGACGTCCGGCTGCCGGCCGACGCGCTGGTCGGTTCCGAGGACGCCGCGATCGCGCAGCTCTTCGCCGGCCTGAACCCCGAGCGGATCATTGGCGCCGCCAGCTCGGTCGGGATGGGACGGTTCGCCCTCGAGAAGGCCGCCGACTACGTCAAGACCCGCCAGGTGTGGGGCACGCCGATCGGCGCGCACCAGGGGCTGTCGCACCCGTTGGCCCAGTGCCACATCGAGGTGCAACTGGCCAAGCTGATGATGCAGAAGGCCGCCACGCTCTACGACAGCGGCGACGACGCGGGCGCGGCCGAGGCCGCCAACATGGCCAAATACGCTGCGGCCGAGGCGGCTACCCGCTCGGTCGATCAGGCCGTGCAGTCGATGGGCGGCAACGGGCTGACCAAGGAGTACGGCGTCGCCGCCATGCTCGCCTCGGCCAGGCTCGGGCGGATCGCCCCAGTCAGCCGGGAGATGGTGCTCAATTTCGTGGCGCAGACATCGCTGGGTCTGCCTCGGAGCTACTGAAGCCGTACTGATGGAAACGCTGGTCGAATACGCCGGTCCCACCGAGACCGGGGGCCCGTTCGCGCGGCTGACGCTCAACTCGCCCCACAACCGCAACGCGCTTTCGACCGCGCTCGTCGAGCAGTTGCATCAGGGGCTGCGCGACGCGCAGGCGGACGCGGCGGTGCGGGCGGTCGTACTCGGGCATACGGGCAACACCTTCTGCGCCGGGGCGGACCTGAGTGAGGCCGGCGCGGGTGACCCCTTCGACATGGCCGTCGCGCGGGCCCGCGAGATGACCGCGGTGATGAGGGCCATCGTCTCCTCGCCGCTGCCGGTCATCGCCGCCATCGACGGGCATGTCCGCGCGGGCGGGTTCGGGCTCGTCGGTGCCTGCGACATCGCCGTCGCCGGGCCGCGCAGCACCTTCGCTCTGACCGAGGCCCGAATCGGCGTCGCCCCGGCGATCATCTCGCTGACGCTGCTGCCGAAGCTGTCGCCACGCGCCGCGGCGCGCTACTACCTGACGGGCGAGACGTTCGACGCCGCCACGGCGGCGGACATCGGACTGATCACGATGGCCGCCGAGGACGTCGACGCCGCGGTGGGCGGACTGCTCGCCGACGTGGGCCGCGGTTCGCCGCAGGGGCTGGCGGCCTCCAAGGCGCTGACCACGGCGGCGGTGCTGGAAGGGTTCGACCGCGACGCCGGACGGCTCGCCGAAGAGTCGGCCCGGCTCTTCGTATCCGACGAAGCCCGCGAGGGCATGCTGGCGTTTCTGCAGAAGCGCGCCCCGAGCTGGACGAGTTAGCCAGGTGTCAAACAAACCCCGCCGCCCGAACCGGCCGGCGCGGGTCAAGGTTGCAGTTTGACCAATCCTCTTGCGGCAATAGCCGGACGTCGTAGGCTCGTGGGTGATGAGCAACTCCGCGCAACGCGATGCGAACGACACGCGCGACGAATCGTCGCGCGCGGCCGACACTGATCGCATCCAGCTCGCGCAGTTGCTGGCGTACGCGGCCGAGCAGGGCCGGCTGCAGATGAAGGACTACGAAGACCGTCTGACCAGGGCGTATGCCGCGACCACGTACGCGGAACTGGACCAGCTGCGGGCCGATCTGCCGGGCGCACCCATCAGCCCGCGCCGCGGCGGCAAGCCCAACCCCGCACCGTCAACGTTGCTGCTGGCTCTGTTGAGCGGCTTCGAGCGGCGGGGCCGGTGGAACGTGCCCAAGAAGCTGACCACCTTCGCCTTGTGGGGCAACGGCGTGGTGGATCTGCGCTACGCCGACTTCACCTCGACCGAAGTCGACATCCATGCCATGTCGATCATGGGTGCGACGAAAATTTTGCTGCCGCCCGAAGTCAACGTCGAGATCCACGGCCGCGGCGTCATGGGCAACTTCGACCGCAGCGTCCTCGGGCAGGGCACCCCCGGCGCACCGAAGGTGAACATCCATGGCTTCTCGCTGTGGGGCGCCGTCGGCATCGTTCGCAAGGCCCGCCGGCCCCGCGGCTAGCGTCAGCCGGGCACGTAATCGAACTTGTCGGGGTTGGGCCCGTTCCGACCCGCTTCACCCTTGTCCAGGGCTGAGATCGCGTCCATGTCGGAGTGATCCAATTCGAAATCGAAGATCTCGAAGTTCTCCTTGACCCGTTCCGGGGTCACCGACTTGGGGAAGACGATGTCGCCGCGCTGAATGTGCCAGCGCAACACCACCTGCGCCGCCGTCCTGCCCCGCGCCTCGGCGACGCGGTTGATCACCGGATCGTCGAGCACCTTGCCCTGCGCGATCGGTGCCCACGCCTCGGTGACGATGCCGTGTTCGCGTCCGTACGCCCGGACCTGCTCGTTACCGAAGTAGGGATGAACCTCGATCTGATTGACCGACGGGACGGTGTCGGTTTCGTTTGCGAGCCGAACCAGGTGCGGGACTTGGAAATTCGAGACGCCGATGCTGCGGGCGCGCCCGTCGCGGGCGAACTCCTCGAACACTTTCCAGGTCGAGACGAAGTCGCCGTCATAGAGCGTGGGCAGCGGCCAGTGGATGAGGAACAGGTCCACGTAGTCGGACCCGAGGGCCTTGAGCGTTCCGTCGAAGGCGCGGCGCGCGTCGTGGGGTTTGTGGAACCCGTTGTTCAGCTTGCTGGTGATGAACACGTCGGCGCGATCGAGACCCGCGTCCCGGATGCCTTGACCGACTTCGGATTCGTTGCCGTACATCTCGGCGGTGTCGATGTGCCGATAGCCGATCTCGAGCGCTGTCTTGACCGCCGCCGCGGTCTGGTCGGGCTTGATCTGGAACACGCCGAAACCAAGCTGCGGAATGCCGGCACCATTGTTGAGTTCGATCGTTGGAACCTTGCTCATGCATCTCCTCCTTCGTGAAGTCCTATACCCGGTCGGCCACGGTCCTATCGGCGGCGGCAACGAGCATCCCGGTACCAGGGCGCACCCGGTACCCCAGCCTGGCCGAGGCCGGACGTGCGTGTCTTCGCCGCTGGCGTCCATTGACGCTGCGGGCCACCGCCAGTGAGCGCATGCCGGCTAGCCGCAACCCGCGCGGGCTAGCGGCGGCGCGACCGCAGGTAGTCGCCCACCACGGCCGCGCCCAGGCCGTCGAGGTCGGGCACCACGACGCGTCCCTCGACGCGCCGGGCGACCTGGTCGATGAACCGGGCCAGGCCGGGGTCGCTGCCCAGCCGGAAGATGGTGATCTGCGCGCCCAGGCGGGCCATGTCGTCGAAGCCGCGCACGGTATGGGCGATGGTCCGCGGGTGCGGCGGGTAATCGAAAAACACGGTGGTGCCGTCACCGTCGAAGTCCTCCAGGTGAGCGGTGGGCTCACCGTCGGTCACCACCAGGACGACGGGCTGCGCGTTGGGGTGCCGCCGGAGGTGCCGGCCGGCCAAGGCCAGCGCGTGATGAAGGTTGGTGCCCTGCTCGTAGACGCCCTCCAGGCCGGTGAGCTCGGCGGCGGTCACCGTCCGGGCGTACCGGCCGAACGCGATGATCTGCAAGGCGTCGGAACGAAATCGCGTGCACACCAGGTGATTGAGCGCCAGCGCGGTCTGCTTCATCGGCAGCCAGCGATTCTCCATCACCATGGAGAACGACGTGTCCACCAGCAGGGCGACCGCGGCCTGGGTGCGCGTCTCGGTCTCGGAGACCTCGACGTCGTCCACGGCGATCTTCAGCGATCCGGTACCGCCGTCCAGGGTGGCCGTTCCCGCCTGCCGCAGCACCGCGTTGGTCAGCGTTCGGGAGATGTTCCACGGCTCGGTGTCACCGAACTGCCACGGCCGGGTGGCGCCGGTGAGTTCGCCGGCCGCTCCCGCGCGCCGATGGTCGCGCTCGCCGCGCCGACCGGAAAGCTGTTGCGCCACATCGCGCAGGGCCGTCTCGCCCAGCCTGCGCATGGCCTTCGGGGAGAGCCGCCACTGGCCGTCGGAACCCCGGTCCAGGAATCCCTGATTGACCAGCGCCCGTTCCAATTCGGCGAGCGTGCGCGCGTCGACGGCGGCCTGGTCACCGAGCTGGCGGGCCAGCGCGTCGAGATCGACGTCGTCCATGGTGGCGCCCGGGTAGCTTTGCGAGAGTTGTTCGGCCAGCTGCTCGAGCTCGGCGACGTCGGCCAGCGCCTGCGTGCCCTCGCCCATGCCGAACGGGTTGTCGCCGGAGAACTGCTCGGACCCGGTCCAGTCCTCCCCCGGCCGGGCGGCCTGCAGATGCGCGTCGAGCCGGTTCAGCGCCTGCATCAGCGCGGGCGACCCGAATGCCTGCTGCGCCAACGCATCCAGCTCCGCCCGCTGGTCGGGGCTCAGGCTGTTGCGGAAGCGTTGCGCGGCCGCGGCGCGCTTGGCCAGCGAGTCCAGCAGCTCGTCGACGTTGCGCGGGTTCTCCGGGAAGAACTCGCCGTGCTTACTCATGAAATCCTGGAAGTCCTGCTGGGTGTCCTCACCGCGGGAATGCTTGTCCAGCAGATCGTTGAGGTCGTTCAGCATGTCGTTGACGCGCTGGCGGTCCTCGTCGGTGGCGCCCTGCAGGGCCTCCTTCATTCCGGCGAAGCGCTGGTCGAGCATCTCGCGGCCGAGGAGATCCTTGATCTGGTCGTACTTCTCACGCGCCTCGTTGCTGCGCCAGTTGTAGTCGGAGAGCTCCTGAACGGCCTTGGCCGGCGATGCCGGCAGGGCGTCGAGCTGGAGTTCGCCGAAGCGGGCGTCGTCGTCGAGCGCGCGGGCCAGTTCTTTGCGTTCGGCCAGCACCGCCTCGTCGAGCAGCTTCTTGATCTCCTGCAGGGTGCCGTCCAAGTTGTTGCGGCGCAACAATTCCCGTCGGCGTCGGTTCGCCTCGGCCGCCAGCCGGTCGGCGCCGGGCATGTTCTTGGTGCCGCGGCGCAGCAGCTCGGACAGCGCGCGGCGCGGTGAGGTGCCGGCCATGACGTCCTGCCCGATCTGCTCGAGGGCCTCGCGCAGGTCCACCGGCGGGGCCAGCGGGTCCGGCCCGCCGGTGTACGCCGAGTACCGTAGGCGGTGCCCCTTAAAGGGTTCAGCCATAGACCGTTTGGCCCTCCCCGGACACCTTGTCGATCCGCTTGGCCAGATACAGGGCCTCCAGCGCGAGCTCCAGCGCGGCGGCGCGCTCGCCCTCGGACTGGGCGTTGACCTTGGCCGCGATCTTGTCCACCACGGGCAGGGCCGGAACCGCGGCCAGCACATCCTTGGCCGACACCCGCTCGCCCGTCGTGACCGCCGAACCGCCCTCGACCGCGGACACCAGCGACCCCACGTCGATGCCGCCGAGCACCCGCGACGCGGTGTCGGCCGTGGCCCGGCGCAGCAGGTGCTCCAGCACGGCTTGCTCGCGGCCCTCCTCACCGGACTCGAATTCCAGCTTGCCGCGCAGGACGTCGATCACCGTGCCGAGGTCGACCACCCGGGCCACCGGGTCGGTCTCCCCGAGCACCGCGCCGCGGTGCCGGGCGGCGGCCGCTACCGTTTCGGCCGCGGCGATCGCGAACCGCGCCGACACCCCGGAGC
>NZ_LZJG01000261.1:0-5317 GCF_001667785.1 Mycobacterium sp. E3247
AATGTCCTCGTATCGTGACCATAACGTTATCTGGACCCTAGGAAGGTATCCGCTAACTCGCGGCACTGGCAACCTCGTCGCGCAATCCGGCCGAAATTGTGATTTGGGTCACGACGCCGGTGCGCGGGGGTGTCGTGAGCTGTGCCACATCGCCGGACGCGCCCGTAAGGGCGGGTTGGCCAGTGGATACAGTTCGTCCGTGCGAGTTGCCGAACGCGGCACCGCCCATCAAGAGGCCTAGCAGTTGAGTCGAGCGAAGACAGAGAGTCCATGGACCTTTTCGAGTATCAAGCAAAAGAATTGTTCGCCAAGCACAACGTACCGACTACGCCGGGGCGGGTGACCGACACCGCCGAGGGCGCTCGGGAAATCGCCGCCGAAATCGGTCGCCCGGTCATGGTCAAGGCGCAGGTGAAGGTCGGCGGCCGCGGCAAGGCGGGTGGGGTCAAGTACGCGGCGACACCGGAAGACGCCTACGAACACGCCAAGAACATCCTCGGCCTCGACATCAAGGGCCACATCGTCAAGAAGCTGCTGGTCGCCGAGGCCAGCGACATCTCCGAGGAGTACTACATCTCCTTCCTGCTGGACCGCGCCAACCGCACCTACCTGGCCATGTGCTCGGTTGAGGGCGGGATGGAAATCGAAGAGGTGGCCGCCACCAAGCCCGAGCGGCTGGCCAAGGTTCCGGTGAATGCCGTCACCGGTGTCGACCTGGCGACCGCGCGCTCGATCGCCGAGCAAGGCCACCTGCCCGCCGAGGTGCTCGACGCCGCGGCGGTGACCATCAACAAGCTGTGGGAGCTGTTCGTCGCCGAGGACGCCACCCTGGTCGAGGTCAACCCGTTGGTGCGCGACCCCAAGGACCAAATCCTGGCGCTGGACGGCAAGATCACGCTGGACGCCAACGCCGACTTCCGTCACCCGGAGCACGCCGAGTTCGAGGACCGCGCGTCCACCGACCCGCTGGAACTCAAGGCCAAAGAGCACGACCTCAACTACGTCAAGCTGGATGGCGCAGTAGGCATCATCGGTAACGGTGCGGGCCTGGTGATGTCCACGCTCGACGTCGTCGCGTATGCCGGGGAGAAGCACGGCGGCGTCAAGCCGGCCAACTTCCTGGACATCGGCGGCGGCGCGTCGGCCGAGGTCATGGCCGCGGGGCTGGACGTCATCCTGAACGACAAGCAGGTCAAGAGCGTGTTCGTGAACGTGTTCGGGGGTATCACCTCGTGCGACGCCGTTGCCAACGGAATCGTGACCGCCCTGAACATGCTCGGTGACGAGGCCAACAAGCCGCTCGTGGTGCGGCTCGACGGCAACAACGTCGACGAAGGACGCCGCATCCTGGCCCAAGCCAACCACCCGCTGGTGATCCAGGCCGAGACCATGGACGCCGGTGCCGACAAAGCCGCCGATCTGGCGAACAAGTAAGGGAGCCAACGAATGTCGATCTTCCTGAACAAGGACTCGAAGGTCATCGTCCAGGGCATCACCGGCGGCGAGGGCACCAAGCACACCGCGCTGATGCTGAAAGCCGGCACGCAGGTGGTGGGCGGGGTGAACGCCCGCAAGGCGGGCACCACCGTCTCGCACGTCGACCCAGTCGGCAAGGACGTCGAGCTGCCGGTGTTCGGCAGCGTCGCGGAGGCGATGAAGGAGACCGGCGCCAACGTGTCGGTCGGCTTCGTGCCGCCGAAGTTCGCCAAGGACGCCATGATCGAGGCCATCGATGCCGAGATCCCGCTGCTGGTGGTCATCACCGAGGGAGTCCCGGTGCAGGACACCGCATATGCGTGGGCGTACAACCTGGACAAGGGTCACAAGACGCGCATCATCGGGCCGAACTGCCCCGGCATCATCACCCCGGGTGAGGCGTTGGCCGGCATCACGCCCGCCAACATCAGCGGCCCCGGGCCCGTCGGCCTGGTGTCCAAGTCCGGCACGCTGACCTACCAGATGATGTACGAGCTGCGCGATTTCGGGTTCTCCACGTCGATCGGCATCGGCGGTGACCCGGTGATCGGCACCACCCACATCGACGCCATCGAGGCCTTCGAGAAGGATCCCGACACCAAGGTCATCGTGATGATCGGCGAGATCGGCGGCGACGCCGAGGAGCGTGCGGCCGACTACATCAAGGCCAACGTGAGCAAGCCGGTCGTCGGCTATGTCGCGGGATTCACTGCGCCGGAAGGCAAGACGATGGGCCACGCCGGCGCCATCGTGTCCGGTTCGTCGGGCACCGCGGCCGCCAAGAAGGAAGCCCTGGAGGCGGCCGGCGTCAAGGTCGGCAAGACGCCGTCGGAGACCGCCGCCCTGGCCCGGGAGATCCTGCAAAGCCTGTAGGGGCTGTGGCGATCGGGAGCGCGGCGTCGCCGGGCGCTGCGGGTCGCCACCGTCGAGGCTGCGAGGGCCCCGGATTTGGCCGGGGCCCTGTCCCAGGTAGATAGTGGTTCTATGAATCTCGACCCGAACACGCCGGTCATCGTCGGCGTGGGGCAGTTCACCGAGCGCATCGAGGACTCCGGCTACCGCGGGATGTCCTCGGTGGAACTGGCCACCGCGGCGGCGCGGGCCGCACTGCATGACTGTGGGGCCGACGCCACCACCGTCGCCGCGTCCATCGACACCGTCGCCGCGATCCGGCAGTTCGAACTCTCCGGGCGCACACCCGCGCCGATGGGCAAGTCCAACAACTACCCGCGTTCGGTGGCCCAGCGCATCGGTGCTGCACCAGCCCGCGCGCTTCTCGAACCCATCGGCGGTCAGGGCCCGCAGCATCTGGTCACTGAGTTCGCCGGCGTCATCGCCTCGGGTGCGGCCGAGGTCGTGATGATCTTCGGCTCCGAGAACACTTCCAGCATCCGCTATTTCGCCGACAAGGAGAAGCCGGACCATTCCGACACGGTCGAGGGCTCCCTCGAAGACCGGGGCTTCGGCTACGAGGGCCTGTTCGACGACTACACCGTCGCGCATGGCTTGGTCGGTGCGCCGGCCCAGTACGGGCTGCTGGAGAACGCGCGCCGTGCCCGACTGGGCTTGAACGTCTCGGACTACCGGCGCCAGATGGGTGAGTTGTTCGCTCCGTTCACCAAGGTGGCGGCGAAGAACCCGTTCGCATCCTCACCGGTGGAGCGCACCGTCGACGAGCTCATCACCGTCACCGCGTCCAACCGGATGATCTGTGATCCGTACCCGAGGCTGCTGGTGGCCCGTGACCAGGTCAATCAAGGTGCGGCCGCGCTGCTGATGTCGGTGGCCGCGGCCCGCAGGCTCGGCGTGCCCGAGGAGCGCTGGGTGTTCTTGCACGGCCACGCCGACATGGTGGATCAGCCGCTGCTCGACCGCCTCGACTTGACGCACAACTCGGCTTCGGTGCTGGCGGTCCGGGAAGCACTCGCCGGCGCCGCCGTCGGCATCGACGACATCTCGACCTTCGACCTCTACAGCTGCTTCCCGGTGCCGGTGTTCAACTTCTGCGACGGGACGGGCCTGGCCACCGACGACCCGCGCGGGCTGACGCTCACCGGCGGCCTGCCGTACTTCGGCGGGCCGGGCAACAACTACTCACTGCACGGCATCGCCGAAACGGTCAGCGAAATGCGCGACCGGCCAGGCCAATTCGGCCTGGTCGCCGCCAACGGCGGGATCATGAGCAAGTACTCGGTCGGGGTGTACTCGACCACCCCGGTGAACTGGAAGCCCGACAACAGCGCCGCGCTGCGTGCCGAGGTCGCCGCCCGTCCCAAGATGCCGGTGATCGTCAAGGCCGACGGTCCGGCAACCATCGAGACCTACACCGTCCGCTACGACTGGCCGGTACACACCGGCCTCATCGTCGGCCGTCTCGACGGCGACGGCAGCCGCTTCCTGGCACTGAGCGAGGACCCCGATCTGGTCGGGCTGCTCAGCAACGGCGAGCCGCTAGGGGCTTCGATCGTGGTGCGGTCGACGGAGAAGGACAACCGGGCCGCGCTGGCCTGACGCGCGGCCCATCCACGACACGCAAATCACGCACACGACACGCCGCAAACCGTCGCCGTGGTTTACGTCTCGCGGATGTGAAGCGGCAGCTAGAAGGCCGGCCTAGTGCTCTTCTACTTGCGTCTCGTCGTTGCCGCTCTCGTCTCTTTCGTCGTCGTACGTCGTTGCGCCGCACTGGTTTATCGTTGCCATCAACCCATGTTGGAACGTTCTTCCACGGCGGACGCCTCTGGCATCAAGGCTGTCAGGTGGCCGCGAATCCGGGAATGGCTCCGTCTGGGGGCTGGCCGTCACCCAGCTAGGGGGGACCGACAACGACCCGAGCACGCCCGCTTTGCCCACGTCGGCACACACCAGCCGACCATCAGTCAGGGCGTCCAGCCAGGGCCGGGGATTGACGTGTCGCAACGCTTCGGGGACGTCCCCCGTCATCCGAGGTCAGCAGCAGCCAGGTCAACACCGGACAGGCTACGAGCCCATTCCGCGAGCCCTTCCGCATTGAGCTGAGGTTGAATCCCGGAGGTTCCCGCCAGCCCCGGCGAGCTGCTCAGCCCGCCTGCCGCCGATGCCACCCCCAATCCGCCAGACGAGCTGGGGGTAACGGGCGCGGGGAGGGTGTAGAAGATGGTGCCGGACATGTTGGTGATCGTGGTGTCGGCGATGGCGGTCGCGGTGGCGGTGTTTGTGGTTGTTGTCACGGTCGCTCCCATCCCTCCACCACTGGTGAAGGTGGCGGAGCCGCCTTGGAGCGAGACGACGACCGAGGTCACTCCGTTTTGGGTGAGGGTGGCGGGGCCGGAGACCACAACGCCGCCGGGGGTGAACACACCGTTCACGTAGCAGGGGATGATCGTTTTTACAGAGCTGGCGGCGTTGACCATGACGGTGCCGGGATTTGCGATGGTGGAGCCGTTGCCGGTGACGGTGATTGTTCCGCTGGTGATCTTCAGGGTAGTGCTGCTCCCGAGGTTGATAGTGGTGCCGGACGGGACGGTGACGGTTTGGCCTGGCGGGAGGGGCGGGTCGGCGCCGGCGTTGGTCGAGTTCAGTTGCTGGGAGGCGTTGGTGGAGGCCATCTGCACCACCGATTGCGTGCGGGCGCCGGTGGCGTTGCCGGCGGACTGGGTCACCGCGCGGGCCTGGTCAGCCTGCCCGGCAGGGTTGGTGGTCTGCGGAGGTTCGTTAAGCGGCGTCAGGGTGCTCGCGGGCGCCGAAGCAGCGGCGTAGCCGTACATCGCGGCGGCGTCTTGGGTCCACATCTCCATGTACTGGGCTTCGGTGGCTGCGATCGCCGGGGTGTTCTGCCCGAGAAAGTTGGTCGCGATCAACG
>NZ_LZJG01000262.1:0-3905 GCF_001667785.1 Mycobacterium sp. E3247
TTGTGGCGGCTGCTGCTCGCGCCCGGTCGGGGCATCGGCCGATTGGTCACGGGCGCAATGGGTTTGGCGATGAAGGCGATATCCACCGTACTGGGCTCGCAGATGTTGAGCGATGCGGCGGCGTTCGTGCAGTCGCTGGACGCGACCTTCGGCGGCTTCCGGGAGAAGGCCGACCGCACCTACGCGCTGCTGAAGCGGCGCGGCACCCAGTTCGTCGTGGTGTCGGCGGCCGAGCCCGACGCGCTGCGCGAGGCCTCCTTCTTCGTCGACCGGTTGTCCCAGGAGGGCATGCCGCTCGCCGGGCTGGTCTTGAATCGCACCCACCCGACGTTGTGTTCGTTACCCGCCGAGCGGGCCATCGACGGAGCCGAGACCCTGGAGGCCGAACCGGATTCCGAGGCGGCCTCGTTGGCCGCGGCCGTGCTGAGCATTCATGCCGATCGCGCGCAGACCGCCAAGCGGGAGATCAGGTTGCTGTCACGCTTCACCGGGGCCAATCCCCACGTGCCGGTGGTCGGGGTGCCCTCGCTGCCGTTCGACGTGTCGGACCTGGAAGCGCTGCGCGCGCTGGCCGATCAGATCACTTCCACCGGAGACGCGGCGGTCCGCTGAGACACCCGGTCGAACCCGTGGCTCAGCCGGCGCTGCGGGTTCTCCTCTTGTCGAAGAAGTCCGCCCAGGACACCACCTCGGGGTGCTGCTTGAGCAGGGCGCGACGCTGACGTTCGGTCATGCCGCCCCAGACGCCGAACTCGACTTTGTTGTCCAGCGCGTCCGCGCCGCACTCCTGCATGACCGGGCAGTGCCGGCAGATGACGGCGGCTTTACGTTGGGCGGCTCCCCGGACGAAGAGCTCGTCCGGGTCCGTGGTCCGGCACAGTGCTTTGGAAACCCAGGCGATCCGTTCTTCGGCATCAACGCTGCGGAGTACCCCTTGAGCGGCCGCAATGTTTGTCCTACGCGCCGCAGGCCGTGTTCCTGACACGAGCTGGTCCCTTCCCTACCGGCCGCCTTCGCGACCGCCCTCCTCAGGTGCAGATCCTGACCTGCGATCTACGCCACACTGTGTACATCGGTGTTACCTGAATCTCACCGTGTGTCTAAGTTAGGTGGTCAGCTGCCAATTGCGCAACAGTCCGATAACGCTTTTTTTGGGACGGGCGTGCCGTCTCGCCTCAGAACCATAGACGAAGAAGTGATCTTGCACACGTCGGCGGGAGCCTCCGCTGACGCAGGCGACAATTTTATCGCGGCCCCGCGCGTAAAGCACCCGTCGATGACGGGGCGCAAAGTGGACGAACTCGCAGCGTGGCGGCGTGACTGGGGGCCGCTACTGTAGTAGCCATGTCAGACCGCCCCCCGGCCATCCTCACCATCCTCAAGCTTGCGGGGTACTGCTTGCTGGCCGGTGTTGTCGCCACGGCCCTGATGTTTCCGTTCGCGGGCGGCCTGGGGCTGATGTCCAACCGCGCCTCCGAAGTCGTCGCCAACGGCTCGGCCCAACTCCTCGAGGGCGAGATACCCGCGGTGTCGACGATGGTCGACGCCAAGGGCAACACCATCGCCTGGCTGTACTCCCAGCGCCGGTTCGAGGTGCCCAGCGACAAGATCGCCAACACGATGAAGCTGGCGATCGTGTCCATCGAGGACAAGCGGTTCGCCGACCATAACGGGGTGGACTGGAAGGGCACGCTGACCGGGTTGGCGGGCTACGCGCGCGGCGACGTCGACACCCGGGGCGGTTCGACCATCGAGCAGCAGTACATCAAGAACTACCAGTTGCTGGTGACGGCCAAAACCGACGCCGAGAAGCGCGCCGCCGTGGAGACCACCCCGGCGCGCAAGCTGCGCGAGATCCGGATGGCGCTCACCCTGGACAAGACCTTCACCAAACCCGAGATCCTGACCCGCTACCTGAACCTGGTGTCCTTCGGCAACGGTTCGTTCGGCGTGCAGGATGCGGCCCAGACCTACTTCGGCATCAACGCATCCGATCTCAACTGGCAGCAGGCGGCGCTGCTGGCGGGCATGGTGCAGTCGACCAGCGCGCTCAACCCCTACACCAACCCCGAGGGCGCGCTGGCCCGGCGAAACCTGGTGCTGGACACCATGATCGAGAACATCCCGCAGGAGGCCGACGCGCTGCGCGCCGCCAAGGCCACCCCGCTGGGCGTGCTGCCGCAGCCCAACGAACTGCCGCGCGGCTGCATCGCGGCCGGCGACCGCGCGTTCTTCTGCGACTACGTCCAGGAGTACCTGTCCCGCGCCGGGATCAGCAAAGACCAGGTGGCCCGGGGCGGCTACCTGATCAAGACCACGCTGGACCCCGACGTGCAGATCCCGGTCAAGTCGGCCATCGACCAGTTCGCCAGCCCGACGCTGCCGGGCATCTCCAGCGTGATGAGCGTGATCCAGCCCGGAAAGACGTCGCACAAGGTGATGGCGATGGCCAGTAACCGCACCTACGGCCTGAACCTCGACGCCGGCGAAACCATGCGGCCGCAGCCCTTCTCGTTGGTCGGCGACGGCGCGGGGTCGGTCTTCAAGATCTTCACCACGGCCGCCGCCCTGGACATGGGCATGGGCACCAACGCCACGCTCGAGGTGCCGGCGCGCTTCCAGGCCAAGGGCATGGGCAGCGGCGGCGCCAAGGGCTGCCCCAAGGACACCTGGTGCGTGGTCAACGCGGGCAACTACCGCGGGTCGATGAACGTGACCGAGGCGCTGGCCACCTCGCCCAACACCGCGTTCGCCAAGCTGATCCAGCAGGTCGGGGTGACCCGCACGGTGGACATGGCGATCAAGCTCGGACTGCGGTCCTACGCCGACCCCGGCACCGCGCGCGACTACAACCCCGACAGCAACGAAAGCCTGGCCGACTTCGTCAAACGGCAGAACATCGGGTCGTTCACCCTGGGCCCGATCGAGGTCAACGCGCTGGAGCTGTCCAACGTCGCGGCCACGCTGGCCTCCGGCGGCACCTGGTGCCCGCCGAATCCGATCGACAAACTGATCGACCGGCACGGCAACGAGGTCGCGGTGACCACCGAGACCTGCGATCAGGTGGTGCCCGAAGGGCTGGCGAACACCCTGGCCAACGCCATGAGCAAGGACGCACTCGGCGGCGGCACGGCGGCCGGTTCGGCCTCCGCCGCGGGCTGGAACCTGCCGGTGTCCGGCAAGACGGGCACCACCGAGGCGCACCGCTCCTCCGGCTTCGTCGGGTTCACCAACCACTACGCGGCGGCCAACTACATCTATGACGACTCCACGACGCCGACGGACCTGTGCTCGTCGCCGCTGCGCCATTGCGGCGAGGGCGACCTCTACGGCGGTAACGAGCCGGCCCGCACCTGGTTCACGGCGATGAAGCCGATCGCCACCAACTTCGGGCCGGTGCAGTTGCCGCCCACCGATCCGCGCTACGTCGACGGGTCGCCCGGCTCACGGGTGCCCAGCGTCGCCGGCCTGGACATCGACGCGGCACGCTCGCGCCTCAAGGAGGCGGGCTTCCAGGTCGCCGACCAGAACAACTTCGTCAACAGCACCGCCAAGCAGGGCGAGGTGGTCGGAACGACGCCGAGCGGTGCGACGATCCCCGGGTCCATCATCACCATTCAGGTCAGCAACGGCATCCCGCCGGCTCCCCCGCCGCCGCCGGAGGGCGCGCCACCGCCGGTCGGCTCGCAGGTGGTGGAGATCCCGGGACTGCCCCCGATCACCATTCCGCTGCTGGCGCCGCCGCCTCCGCCGGCCCCGGGGCAGCCGCCGCCGTAGACCGGCACAGCCCACCATTTCATGCTCGCCGCGCAAGCTTTGCGTTGCCAAAGCGCAACCGGCAGTAGGCTGCCAGCATGGCTGATGTTCTGCCCACGCTGATACGCGCCGGTGCCGCCGCGCTCGGT
>NZ_LZJG01000263.1:0-26817 GCF_001667785.1 Mycobacterium sp. E3247
AACGACTCCAGCTCCTGGATGATCTTGCCGTTGCCGCGCACCGGGCCGTCGAGCCGCTGCAGGTTGCAGTTGATCACGAATGTCAGGTTGTCCAGGCCCTCGAGTGCCCCGACATGCAACATTCCCCGGCTCTCGGGCTCGTCCATCTCGCCGTCGCCCAGAAAACACCACACGTGCTGGTCGGAGGTGTCCTTGATGCCCCGGTCGTGCAGGTAGTGGTTGAACCGCGCCTGGTAGATGGCGTTGAGCGGGCCCAGCCCCATCGAGACGGTGGGGAACTCCCAGAAGTCGGGCATCAGCCGCGGGTGCGGATAGGACGGCAACCCGCCCCCGGCGTGGCTGTGTTCCTGGCGGAAGCCGTCCAGCCGATCCTCGCTGAGCCGGCCCTCGAGGAAGGCGCGCGCATAGATCCCAGGCGAGGCGTGGCCCTGGATGAAAACCTGGTCGCCGCCGCCGGGATGCGATTTGCCCCGGAAGAAGTGGTTGAAGCCGACCTCGTAGAGCGCCGCCGACGACGCGTAGGTCGAAATGTGGCCACCGACGCCGACTCCCGGCCGCTGGGCGCGGTGCACCATGATCGCGGCGTTCCACCGGATCCACGCCCGGAAGCGCCGTTCGACGTCCTCGTCGCCGGGGAACCACGGCTCCAGCTCCGTCGGGATGGTGTTGACGTAATCGGTTGACGTCAGCGACGGAATGGCGACACGCTGCTCGCCGGCCCGTTCCAGCAGTCGCAGCATCAGATACCGCGCCCGCGCCGGCCCGGAGCGCTCCAGCAGGTCGTCGAACGACTCCAGCCACTCCGAGGTCTCTTCGGGGTCGATGTCGGGCAGGTACGACGCGACACCTTCGCGGATCACCCGAACCCGGTCGGGTTCGCTTGCGCTGCTAGGGGATTTGGCCAGATCGTGGCGCGCGAACTCGGTTGTCAACGCACTGCTCCTGTAGTTGGCGGGGGATATGCCCTCGGGTGCTGCGCACCGTCTCCCTCTATCGTGCCGCACCCGCCTGTGGCGGGGCCAGCCGACGTCCGGTAGCCGACGCGGGTTCACCGGGCCGACACGAACGCGTGCGTGGCGGGACTTTCGGCAAAGGCACCCGGTAACGTCAGGGCGTGCTCATCGGATGGCGTGCCGTCCCTGCGGGGAGCTTCCCCAGGCGAGGCGCTCTGGCGCTCGGATGTATCGCGGCGACGCTGATGGGGATCGTGGGGTGTACCAGCGTCACCAACGGGACGGCCACCCCCGACACCCAGGTGGCCCCGGCCTATCGCCAGTCGGTGTCGGCGTCGGTGTCGGCCTCCTCCGCGACGTCGCGCGTGCGCGAGTCGCAGCGGCAGCAGTCGCTGACCACCCGGGCGGTGCGCACGTCGTGCGACACGCTGGCCACCTCCAGCAAGGACGCGATCGACAAGGTCAACGTCTTCGTCGGCGCCTTCAACGCGGGCCGCGGCACCGGCCCCACGGAAGGGCCGGCCATCGACGCGCTGAACAGCAGCGCCGACACCGTGGGCAGCAGCTTCAACGATGCGCTGTCCCAGCAGCTGAAGGACGCGTTCAACGCCTACATCGACGCCGCCCGCGGCGTGGCCAACGCGATCGGCACCCACGCGCCGACGGGGGAATTCAATCGGCGGGTGGACCAGCTCAACGACGCCAAGACGAAGGCGCTGAAACTCTGCCTGGCGTCCTTCTGAGGCGCCTGGTGAGGCGCGAGTGACGACCGGGTTGTGGCTGTGCGACGATAATCCCCAATCGCAGAGCGCGCAGATGGCTTGCGGAGAGATGCAAGGAGGCTCCACGGTGGTCGCGGCGGATCACGCCCCGGGCTACGCCCGCAAACTGGGCATCCAACGAGACCAAGTTGTCCAGGAATGGGGCTGGGACGAGGACACCGACGACGAGATCCGCGCTGACGTCGAGGAAGCGTGCGGCGGTGATTTGCTCGATGAGGACACCGACGAGGTGGTCGACGTCGTGCTGCTGTGGTGGCGTGACGGGGACGGCGACCTGGTGGACACCCTGATGGATGCGATCAGCCCGCTGGCCGAGGACGGCGTGATCTGGGTGCTGACGCCCAAGACCGGCAAGCCCGGCCACGTGCTGCCGGCCGAGATCGCCGAGGCCGCGCCCACCGCCGGCCTGATGCCGACCTCGTCGGTGAACTTGGGCGATTGGAGCGCCAGCCGGCTGGTGCAGCCGAAGTCCCGAACCGGGAAGCGTTGATGCTGCCCGTCGGCGCCACCGCCCCGGACTTCACACTGCGCGACCAGAACCAACAGCGGGTCACCCTGAGCACCTACCGCGGCGCCAAGAACGTCTTGCTGGTGTTCTTCCCGCTCGCCTTCACCGGCATCTGCCAGGGCGAGCTGGATCAGCTGCGCGATCACCTGCCCGACTTCGAGAACGACGACAGCGCGGTGCTGGCCATCTCCGTGGGGCCGCCGCCCACGCACCGGATCTGGTCGCTGGAGAGCGGGTTCACCTTTCCGGTGTTGTCGGACTTCTGGCCGCACGGCGAGGTCAGCCAGACCTATGGCGTGTTCAACGACGAGGCCGGGTACCCCAACCGCGGCACCTTCGTGATCGACCGCACCGGCATCATCCGGTTCGCGGAATGCAAACAGCCCGGCGAATCCCGCAACCAGCGGCTGTGGACCGACGCGCTGGCGGCTTTGCGGGACTGAGAGTTTTGGGTGCTCGGGCTTGGGGCGTGTAGCCTCCCCGGGGCACGGGCGCGTAGCTCAGTGGTAGAGCTCTGGTTTTACACACCAGCGGTCGGCGGTTCGATACCGTCCGCGCCCACTCATCTTGTCCGGGATTCGCGAGCGTAACGCCACGGCGACTTTCGGCCCCGATTTTCGCCGTGGCGTTACGCTCGCGGCGTGAACGAGCAACCCGTGGAACCGTTTCGCATCGACGTGCCCGACGACGTCCTGGACGACCTGCGCTCGCGCCTGGCTCGCACCCGCTGGCCGGACGCCGAATGCGTGGACGACTGGAGCCAGGGCATGCCGCTGGCCTACACCCGCGACCTGGCCGGCTATTGGGCCGACGAATACGACTGGCGCTCACGCGAAGCCGGGCTCAACCGCTTCGACCAATTCACCACCGAGATCGACGGGCTCGACATTCATTTCATTCACCAGCGCTCCCCGCACGACGGCGCGTTCCCGCTGCTGATCACCCACGGCTGGCCCGGCTCGATCGTCGAGTTCCACAAGGTGATCGAGCCGCTGACCAATCCGGCGTCCGGGCGCGCCGAGGACGCCTTCCACGTGATCTGCCCGTCGCTACCGGGGTACGGATTCTCCGGCAAACCCACCCGCACGGGCTGGGGCGTGGAGAGGATCGCCGACGCCTGGGAGGCGCTGATGCTGCGCCTGGGCTACGACCGCTACGGCGCCCAGGGCGGCGACTGGGGCGCCGCCGTGACGACGCAGATCGGCCGAAACCAGGGCCACTGCGCGGCGATCCACCTCAACATGCCGATCGGGCGGCCCGCGCCGGAATCCCTGAAGAATCCGACGGAAGAAGAGCAGCGGGTGCTGGCCGCGTTGGCCGAGCACCGCGAGTGGGGCACCGGCTATTCCAAGCAGCAGTCGACCCGGCCGCAGACGCTGGGTTACGGGCTGGCCGATTCGCCGGTGGGGCAGCTGGCGTGGATCGTCGAGAAGTTCTGGGCGTGGGCCGATTGCGACGGCCATCCCGAAAACGTGTTCACCCGAGACGAGCTTCTCGACAACGTCATGGTCTATTGGGTGACCGACACCGGCGCGTCCTCGGCCCGGCTGTACTGGGAGAGCTTCAGGGCCTGGGGGCAGCTGGGTCGCGTCGAATTACCCACCGGGGTCGCGGCTTTCCCCAAAGAGATCCTGGGCGCCCCGCGGTCGTGGTGCGAGCCGGTCTACAACATCACGCATTGGACGACCATGGACCGCGGCGGACACTTCGCCGCCTTCGAGCAACCGGAGCTGTTCGTCGAGGACGTGCGCGCGTTCTTCGCGACCGTGCGGCGCTAGACGATCCGCCAGCCGCGTCGCGCCCGAAAGCGCATGTCCCACAAGTAGATCCGGTAGCCAAGTATCCAGGTCCCGCGCGGCAGGAAGAGGTCCGCCAGTCGCAGTGCGGACAGCAGCCACCCGAACCGACGCTGCTGTGCCTGCGACCAGTCCAGCCGCATCAAGGCGCGAAACTCCGGAGCCAAAAACCCCGTCGTCGCGAACAGATTGAACGGGCCGGCCAGCACGCGCAACGGCCACGGCAGGAAGGTCAGCGACGCCACGCCGCGCAGGTGCTCCCGCACCGGCGGGTCGATGCGCAGCTCATCGAGCGAGCGCTTCCAGTACTCGTCGAACGCCGCCCGGTCCGGCGGCCACATGCGTTCGGGCACCTGCAGCGTGGTGCCCAGCCGCCTGGCGTCGAGATACACGGCGTCGGCAGCGTCGTCGTCGAGGGGGCCGTACAGGAACTCGTACTGGTCGACGAAATAGCGGTACAGGCACGACGCCACCCACAGCTGCAGTTTGGGGTCAAAAGCGTTGTAGGACACCGGGCTCGACGACGTGGAGTGGACCTGCCGGTGCGCGGTGTCCACCGCGCCTCGGATCAACGCGCGGTCGGACTCGGTGCCGATGGTGGCGACCGCCAGGTAGGTGCCGGTGGTGCGGCCCGCTTGAACGGATGCTTGTAGACGTTGCCGCTGTCCACCGGGCTCTCCAGCACGCCGTAACCGACGCCGGGCAGGGACAACTGCATGATGACGTTCGCGGCCGGCAACAGCAGCGCCGCCGGGTTCAGCAGGTCGGCAACCCGGGTCGCGGGCCGCTTCATCGCGGACGACGCCATGGCTTCGAGTCAACCACGTCCCGGACGTTACATCCGCCCGAAAACGGGCACGCCTAGCCAGATGAGCACCCAATTCGGCGTCTCGGCCACCGGCCCGGCGCGCCACCGGGCGACCGCAACGGCGGGCGCGTTCGAGTCATCCCTCCTGATGTGGTGGGTGATCGTCGTGCTGATCGCCGCGGTGATCGTCGCGGGCATCTTCGCCATGGCCTAGGCAGCGCTTGTCGTCGCGACGGCTGCGTTGTGAGACGCTGCCGGGGTGGTTGCGACGCGGACCCGGCTGGCCGGCGTGCTGGCCGGATATCTGGCCGACGTCGCGCTCGGCGACCCGGCGAGGGGGCATCCGGTCGCGGCGTTCGGCCGACTCGCCGCGGGGCTGGAGCAGGTGACCTACCGCGACAGCCGGGCAGCCGGCGTGCTGCACGTCGGCGCCCTGGTCGGGGCGGTGGGATTGCTCGGCGCCGCGCTGCAACGCACCGCCGACCGCGCCGGCCGGCCCGCCTCGATCGCGGTTACCGCCGCGGCCACCTGGGTCTCGGTGGGTGGAACCACGCTGGCGCGCACCGGCCTGGAGATGTCGGACCTGCTGGCACGCGGAGACATCGAAGCCGCGCGCCGGCTGCTGCCGGCGCTGTGCGGGCGCGACCCGGCCTGGCTGGACGGCCCCGGCCTGACCCGTGCGTCGCTGGAATCGGTCGCGGAAAACACTTCCGACGCCCAGGTGGCGCCACTGCTGTGCGCGGCTGTCGGCGGGGCGCCCGGGGTGCTGGCGTACCGCGGCATCAACACGCTGGACTCGATGATCGGTTACCGATCGGCGCGCTATGCCCGATTCGGTTGGGGCGCGGCGAAATTGGACGACGCGGCCAACTATGCGGGCGCGCGGGTGACCGCGGCGCTGGTGGTGGCGTTCGCGCCCTTCGTCAGCGGGTCACCGTCGGGGGCGGTGCGGGCCTGGCGTCGGGACGCCGCCCGTCACCCCAGCCCCAACGCCGGCGTGGTCGAGGCGGCCTTCGCCGGGGCGCTCGGGGTGCGGCTGGGCGGGCCCACCCAGTACCGTCACGAGCTGCAGATTCGGCCCACGCTGGGTGACGGCCACGAGCCGACGGTGGCCGACCTGCGCCGCGCGGTGGCGCTGTCGCGCCTGGTGCAGGCGGGCGCGGCGCTGCTGGCCGGGGCGCTGTGTTACCGGCGCCGGCCGTAGCGGTCGGCGAGTTTGGCCTCCACGGTCGTCGGGGCCTGCTGCGCCGCCGGCCTCTCCGCCGGTCGCTGTTCCTTTTCCCGGCGGCGGGCGCGGAGCTCGGAGTACGCGAAGTAACCCAAGCCGAGCGGGGCGACGATACCGAAGGAAATCCACTGGATCCCGTAGGACAGGAACGGGCCGGCGTCCAGGTGCGGCACGCCGATGACCCCGAGCCCGCCGGGCTGGTCCTCGGTCAACTGAAGATACGACCCGGCGAGCGGGACCTTGGTGAGCGCCGACACCTGCCCCGTGTTGATCGAATACACCTGCAGCGCACCGTCTTCGGTGAGGGGCTCTTTGCCGGTGGCGACGGCCTCGGAATCGCGCAGCCGGGCGGTGACGGTGACGGTGTCACGGGGCGGGCGAGGGATCGGCGGGACGTGGGATCCCTGCTCGGGCCGGACGTAGCCCCGGTCGACCAGGACGGTGGGTCCGCCGTCGACGACGAAGGGTGCCAGCACCTCGTACGCCGGCTTGCCCTCGATCACCCGCAACCGGGCCAGCACCTGGACGTCGGGCAGGTAGTGCCCTGTCGCCGTGACGCGGCGCCACTGCGCGTTCGGGGCGGACGAATCCTGCTGCGGCAACAGTGTTTTCAGCGCAACGGGCTCGGTGTTGAGGGAATACTCGATCTGGCGGTTCTCCTGCGACGTCCGGTTGTGCTTGCCCAGCTGCCAGGGCGCCAGCACCGTGAAGCACAGGTAGGTGAAGGCGACGACCACCAGCGCCAGTGCGATCCAGCCCGGCCGCAGCAGGAATGCCAGCCGACGCATGTCAACCGGACCCGTTGCGGGCGAGTCGCTCGTCGACCCAGGCGTGCAGGCCGGGCAGCGAGGCCTCGATGACGGTGAACACGTCCTCGAAGTCCTGCGCGTCCCCGTAGTAGGGGTCCTCCACGTCGAGGGCGTGGGCGCCCGAACGCGGATCGAAGGACCGCAGCATCCGCACCCGCTCCCCGTCTACGCCCAGCTCGCGCAGCATCCGCAGGTGGTTGCGGCCCAGCGCCACCACCAGGTCGGCCGCCAGATGGTCGGCGTCGACCTGGGCGGCGCGGTGCTCGGCGGAGTAGCCGTGGGCGCGCAGCACGTCGGCCGCCCGGTCGTCGGCGCATTCGCCGACGTGCCAGTTGCCGGTGCCCGCGCTGGTCACCCGCACGGCGTCGGCCAGGCCGCGGCGGCGCAGCTGGTCGGCGAACATCTTCTCGGCCATCACCGACCGGCAGATGTTGCCCGTGCAGACGAACGTGACGTGCAGCGACTCAGACACCCAGCACCGCCCGCAGCTCGTCGATGGTCGCGGCGTGCGTCACCGCCGTGGACCCGGCCGCCGCCGCGCCGGCGGGGAAGTCGTCGCGCCCGTAACCCCAGCCCACCACCACGGTGTCGATGCCGTGGGCGGCCGCACCGTGCACGTCGTGGCTGCGGTCGCCGACCATGAGCACCCGCTCGGGCAGCGGTTGCAGCTGTTCGAGCGCGTGCGCGAGCACCTCGACCTTGGTCTTGCGGGAGCCGTCCGGGCTTGCCCCGGCGATCACCTCGAAATGCTGATCGAGCCCGAAATGGGCCAGGATGCGCCGGGCCGTCGGTTCCAGCTTCGAGGTCGCCACGGCCAGCCGGACACCGGCGGCCTTCAGGTCGGCCAGCAGCGGCTCGATGCCCTCGAACAGGGTGTTCATCGCCCAGCCCCGGCTGCCGTATTCGGCGCGGAAGGCGGCGATCGCCGGCTCGGCGTCCTCGCCCAGCATGGTGCGGAAGGTGTCGTCCATCGGCGGCCCCACGATCCGCGCCACCAGGTCGCCGTCGGGCACCGCGACCCCGACCTGGTCGAGCGCGTGCAGGAAGCTGGCCACGATGCCCTCCGCGGAGTCGGTGAGCGTGCCGTCGAGGTCGAAGATCACCAGCTGGGCCGTCAAGATTGTGCCTGTCACCTCACCATTGTCCTCGATGGGCCGGGCCGGGTGTGACGGTGTCGCTGCTGAGCCCGGAAGCCGCCCACTAGTGTTTCTCGGATGGCGAGTCTGAACCTGACCCCGCCTGCGGTGCGCTATCACGGTGATCAGGCCGTCGCACCCGGGATGCTGGATTTCGCCGTGAACGTCCGGCACGCGCAACCGACCGAGTGGCTGATGCGGCGGCTGGCCGCACGGCTGACCGATCTGGCGCGCTACCCCAGCGCCCAGGACGTGCGCGCGGCGCAGGACGCGGTCGCCGAGCGGCATGGCCGCGCCGCCGACGAGGTGCTCCCGCTGGCGGGCGCGGCGGAGGGGTTCGCGTTGTTGCCCAACCTGCGTCCGGCGCGGGCGGCCGTCATCGCGCCCTCGTTCACCGAGCCGGCGGACGCGCTCAGGGCCGCCGGCGTGCCCGTGCACCACGTCGTGCTCGAGCCGCCCTTCGGCCTGGAGGACGTGACCATCCCCGACGACGCCGACCTGGTGGTGGTGGGCAACCCGACCAACCCCACGTCGGTGTTGCACAGCCGCGAGCAGCTGCTCGCGTTGCGCCGGCCAGGGCGGATCCTGGTGCTCGACGAGGCGTTCGCGGATTCCATTCCCGGGGAACCGGAGTCGCTGGGAGGTGCCTCGCTGCCCGACGTGCTGGTGCTGCGCAGCCTGACCAAGACGTGGGCGCTGGCCGGGCTGCGGGTGGGCTACGCCCTGGGCTCGCCGGAGGTGTTGACCCGCTTGACGACTCAGCGTGCGCACTGGCCGCTGGGGACGCTGCAACTGACGGCCATCGCGGCATGTTGCGGCCGGCAGGCCGTCGCCGAAGCGGCGGCCGGTGCGGTGCGGTTGGCGGAGCTGCGCACCGAGATGGTGGCCGGGCTGACGTCGGTGGGCGCCGAGGTGGTCGACGGTCGGGCCCCATTCGTGCTGTTCCGCATGCCGGACGCCGCCTTGATTCGAAAGAGCCTGCGGGACAGGGGGATTGCCATCCGCCGCTGTGATACTTTCGTCGGCTTGGACGAGCGCTATCTGCGGGCCGCGGTGCGCCGGGAGTGGCCGCTGCTGGTCCAGGCGATTGCGGAGGCGCTCCGATGAGCGTGCGGCTGGCCGACATCATCGGCGTGCTGGACGAGGCCTACCCGCCGCGGCTGGCCGAACCGTGGGACTCGGTGGGCCTGGTGTGCGGCGACCCCGACGATGCGCTGGAGTCGGTGACCGTCGCGATCGACGCGAAGCCGGCGGTGGTCGGCGAAGTTCCCGAGGGCGGCCTGCTGCTGGCCCACCACCCGCTGCTGCTGCGGGGGGTCGACACGGTGGCGGCCAGCACCCCCAAGGGCGCGCTGGTGCACCGCCTGATCCGAACGGGGCGTTCGCTGTTCACCGCGCACACCAACGCCGACTCCGCCTCACCGGGGGTGTCCGACGCGCTGGCCCAGGCGCTCGGCCTGACCGTGGAAGCGGCCCTGGAGCCGCGAACGGCCGCCCCCGACCTCGACAAGTGGGTGATCTACGTGCCGCGCGAGCACGCGGACGCGGTGCGGGCGGCCGTCTTCGAGGCCGGCGCCGGACACATCGGCGACTATTCGCACTGCAGCTGGACCGTCGGCGGCATCGGGCAGTTCCTGCCGCACGAAGGTGCGTCGCCCGCGGTGGGCAGCGTCGGAACCGTCGAGCAGGTGGCCGAAGACCGGTTCGAGGTCATCGCGCCCGCGCGGATCCGGTCCGCCGTGCTGGCGGCGATGCGCGCCGCCCATCCCTACGAGGAGCCGGCATTCGACGTCTTCGCGTTGCTGCCCTTGCCCGGCGACGCCGGGTTGGGCCGCATCGGCACCCTGCCCCGGCCCGAGCCGCTGCGCGACTTCGTGTCCCGCGTCGGCGCAGCCCTGCCGCGGACGGCGTGGGGCGTCCGCGCAACGGGCGACCCCGACATGCCGGTCTCCCGGGTCGCGGTCTGCGGTGGCGCCGGGGATTCGCTGCTGGGGACCGCGGCCGGCGCCGGCGTGCAGGCCTACGTCACGGCCGACCTGCGGCATCATCCGGCCGACGAGCATGGCCGGGGCTCCGGCGTGGCGTTGATCGACGTGGCGCACTGGGCGAGCGAGTTTCCGTGGTGCGACCAGGCTGCCGACCTGCTGCGGTCCCATTTTGGTGCGGCCCTGTCGGTGCGGGTGTGCACCATCCGCACCGACCCCTGGAACATGGGGCAGTGCGACGACGAGATCGGGAGTGAGCAGTGATGAAGGCCGAAATCGCGCAGCAGCGTTCGCTGCTCGAGCTGTCGAAGCTGGACGCCGAGCTGGCCCGCATCACGCACCGGGCCGGCCATCTCGCGGAGCAACAGACCCTTGAGCGGGTCCAGGGCGAACTCAACGTCGCCGGTGACCGCGTGGGCGCCATTCGAATCGCGTTGGAGGACATCGATATCCACGTGTCGCGATTGGAGTCCGAAATCGAGGCGGTCCGGAAGCGCGAAGACCGGGACCGGTCGTTGCTGCAGTCCGGTACGCCCGACGCGAAGCAACTGTCGGATCTGCAGCACGAGCTGGAGACCCTGACGCGGCGCCAGGCCAGCCTGGAGGATTCCCTGCTGGACATGATGGAACGCCGCGAGGAGCTGCAGTCCCAGTTGGACGATGCGCAGCGCAAGGTCGAGGCGCTGGAGGCCGAATTGGCCGGCGCCCAAGAGGCTCTCGACGCCGCGGTCGCCGAAATCGGCGACGCCCGCCAGGAGTATTCGTCGCGCCGCGACACGCTGAGCGCGGCGTTGGACCCCGCCCTCTCCGCGCTCTACGAACGGCAGCGCGCCGGGGGAGGGCCGGGTGCCGGGCCGTTGCTGGGGCGCCGGTGCGGTGCCTGCCGGCTCGAGATCGACCGGGGTGAGTTGTCCCGGATCTCCGCCGCCGCCGAGGACGACGTGGTGCGCTGCCCGGAGTGTGGCGCGATCCTGTTGCGGGTCAAGGGGCTCGACCAGTGAAAGTGGTGATCGAGGCCGACGGCGGGTCGCGCGGCAACCCCGGCCCGGCCGGCTACGGCGCCGTGGTGTGGACCGCGGACCGCTCGACGGTGCTGGCGGAGACCAAGCAGGCCATCGGCCGGGCCACCAACAACGTCGCCGAATATCGCGGCCTGCTGGCCGGTTTGGGCGACGCGCTCGAGCTCGGCGCCACCGAGGCCGCGGTCTTTTTGGATTCCAAGCTGTTGGTGGAGCAGATGTCGGGCCGGTGGAAGGTCAAGCACCCCGACCTCATCGAACTGCACGGGCAGGCCCGAAACCTGGCGGCGCGGTTCGAGCGGATCGACTACACGTGGATTCCGCGGGACCGCAACTCCTACGCCGATCGGCTGGCCAACGAGGCGATGGACGCCGCCTCCGGCGACCCGGCGCAGGAAACCCCGCGACCCGCGGCCGAGCCCGCGAAAACTGCCGCGCCGCAATCACCGCAGGCTCCCGGCTGGACCGGTGCGCGCGGCACCCCGACCAGGCTGCTGTTGCTGCGACACGGCCAGACCGAGCTCTCGGTGCAGCGCCGCTACTCCGGTCGCGGCAACCCGGCCCTCACCGAAGCGGGTCTGCGGCAGGCCGACGCCGCGGCGCGTTATCTGGCGCAGCGCGGCGGGATCTCCGCGGTGTTCGCCTCGCCGCTGCAGCGGGCGTACGACACCGCGGCCCGGGCCGCCAAGGCGCTCAGCCTGGACGTGACCGTCGACGACGAGCTGATCGAAACCGATTTCGGCGCCTGGGAGGGGCTGACCTTCGGCGAGGCCGCCGAGCGCGACCCGGAGCTGCACGGCCGCTGGCTGCGTGACACCGGGACCACGCCGCCGGGCGGGGAAAGCTTCGACGACGTGCTCGACCGGGTCGTCCGGGCGCGCGAACGCATCATCGCCGCGCACGAGGGCACGACCGTGCTGGTGGTGTCCCACGTGACGCCGATCAAGATGCTGCTGCGGCTGGCGCTGGAGGCGGGGCCGGGCATCCTGTACCGGCTGCACCTCGACCTCGCGTCGCTGAGCATCGCCGAGTTCTATCCCGACGGTGCGTCCTCCGTGCGTCTGGTGAACCAGACCGGCTACCTTTAACCACCAGGTGTGAGGAGACGTCGATGCAGCCGTCCGAGCCGGTCCGTGCGGCCGTCCCCGCGGATGTGCGGGCGCGGGTGATGCCGGCGGTGCTCGACGAGCTGACCCGCTGGGGTGTCGAGCGGTTCAGCGTCGAGGCCCTGGCCGAGCGGTATCACCTCGATGTGGCGATGGTGTACCGGTACTGGGGAGATCGGCGTCAGCTGATCGTCGATGCGGTGCTCAGCGACGTGGAGACGGTGAGTTCGGGAACCGACACCGGCTCGTTGCGCGGGGACCTAGAGGCGTTGGCCCGCAACGTGACCAACCGGATCAACAGCGAGGTCGGCCGCACGCTCATGCGCGCACTGGTCATGGACCGGCGCGGGGGACACGACGAAGCCACCCGGCTCAGGTTCTGGCGGGCGCATTTCAACGCGGTGCGTGCGGTCGTGGACCGGGCCAGGGAGCGGGACGAACTGCGCGAGGGCGTCAACACCCTGGCCGCCGTCCAGATCGTGCTGGCGCCGCTCAACATTCGTGTCCTGTTCTCCGACGCTCCCGTCGACGACGAGTACTGTGCGGCCATCGTCGACATGGCGTGGCACGCGCTGGCGCGCAAATGAGCCCGGCCGTAGCATCCGCCGTATGAGAAGGACATTCGTTGCCACGTTCGCCTTCGGGTTGATCGTCGCGTTGTTCGGTTCGATCTGGGCGCTGCAGGGATTCGGGGTGCTTGGCGGTAGCCCGATGAGCAACACCACGACCTGGTCAATCATCGGTCCCATCACGGCGGTGATCGGACTCGTGATCGCGGTAGTCAGCTGGCGGAAACTCTCGTCGAAATAGTGCTTCATGTCCCCGCAACGGTGAAGTCCACCGTGTGCAAGCCGGTGGCGCCGTCGGGGACCGTCGCGGCCCTGTCCGAGGTCTGGGTGGCCCCGGTGTTGTCGGTGGCTCGCACCGTGATGGTGTGCCGCCCAGGGCTTTTCGCCTGCCAGGGAAAGCTCCACAGCCGCCACGTCTCGTTGGAGTAGCTTGCGCCCTGCTCTGCGGCCTGCCACCCGCCGTCGTCGACGCGGACTTCCACGGACCGCACGCCGCGGTTCTGCGCCCACGCGACACCCCCGAAAACCACGGGACCCACCGGCACCCGCTGACCATTTTTCGGCACGTCGATCCGCGACTCGGTCTTGACGGGTGCGCGCGCTGCCCAACCCTGCCGCGTCCAGTACGCCTTCGCCTTGTCGAAGCGAGTCAGCTCCATGTCGACGACCCACTTGGTGGCCGACACGTACCCATAGAGCCCAGGGACGACCAGCCGGGCCGGATAACCGTGCTCGATCGGTAAGGGTTCACCGTTGAGGGCGACCGCCAGCAGCGCGTCGCGCCCATCGGTGAGTGCATCCACCGGGGTGCCGGCGGTGAACCCGTCGATCGACATCGACAGCACCATGTCGGCCTCCGGGCGCACACCGGCCGCGGCCAACAGATCGGCCACTCGATAGCCGGTCCAGGCGCCGGTCGAAATGAGATCGCCGCCAACGGGATTGGACACGCAGGTGAGTGTCGCCACCTTTTCGACCACGTCGAAGCCGGCTAGGTCGGCGAAGCTGTAAGTCGCTTCGCGGTTCACCATGCCGTGGATGCGCAGCCGCCAGTCGGTGTGGCTGAGTTGGGGGACGGTGAGCGCGGTATCTACCCGGTAGAAGTCGGCGCTGGGTGTGACGAAGCTCGGCAGCGCAACGCCTTTCGGCTGCACTTCGGCGGGTATCGGCGGCGCCGATGCGCGCGGTTTGGGCAGCGTGAAGCTGGTGCGGTCCGCGGCCACCGAATGCACCCACCGTGTGATGACCGCACCCGCTACGCCGCTCACGACTCCGAATCCGAGCGCGCCGAGCACGACCAATCTGCGCCTACCGGCATCCGGCTCGTCGTGCTCGGATGCTTCTGGGCCGGACCCAAACCGGCCGGTGAGCAGGCGCAGGGTCGTCACGCCGCAGGCCGCGCCAGCGACGGTCGGGATCGTGTCGAGTGGCGTCGTACCCTGCCGCGACAGCACCGCGACGCATCCGAGCGCGCCCGCCGCGACGATCACGGCGCTACCGAGGGGGCGCGGCCGAGTCTCGAGCGTCCCGGCGATTGCGGCGGTGGCGGCGATCACCACCAGCACTGCTACGGCTAGGAAGAGTTTGTCCGAAGAGCCCAGGCTCGCAATCGCCCACTCTTTGACCGGGCCCGGTGTCAGATCGACGACGGCCGCGCCGATCGCGGCCCGCGCGTCGGCCCGCGCACCGAACGGGATGCCTACCAGCTCGGCCACCCCAAGCGCGACGGATGCGGCTGCGACCCCGGCGATCATCCGCTCGTTCGACGGCGCGCCGGCCATAGGAGATACGTTCCGCTTCAACGCGCCAGGGAGATGGCGGCTTCGGGGCAGTTCTGCTCGGCGATGACGGCTTGTGCCTCGAGTTCACCGGAGACCTCGGCGACGAGCACAACGCAGTGGCCGGCGTCGTCGGCGTCGAAGACGTCGGGCGCCAGGGTGTAGCAGCGCCCGTGCCCGGTGCACCGGTCGGCGTCGACGGCTACTTTAGCCACGCCGCCTCCTCCTCATCGCTGCGCTCTGCATCGTCGACGGCTGGGCGGGTCATGGCGCCGGAAACACCAGGGGCAGCGACTCCACCGAGCGCAGGGCCGCGGTGTAGCTCAGCTGGGTGCCCGGCTTGATCTCGTAATCCGGTATGCGCCGGTGGAACTCGCGTAACGCCACCCTCAGCTCCATGCGGGCCAGGTGGGAGCCCAGGCAGCGATGCGGACCGCCCCCGAACGCGCGGTGCCGGTTGGGGTTGCGGGTGAAGTCGACCAGCTCCGGATCGGCGAACTCGGCCGGATCGGTGTTGGCCGCGCCCAGCAACGGGCTGACCCGTTCGCCCTTGTGGATGGGGCAGCCGCCCACCTCGACGTCTTGGATGGCGACCCGTGCGACACCGGGCACCGGTGTCTCCCACCGCAACAACTCCTCCACGGCGCTGGGCAGGATGTCGGGCTGCTCGACCAGCTGACGACGGTGGTCGGGGTGGCGCGCCAGGTACACGAAGAAGCAGTCGAGTGAGTCGGTCACCGTGTCCAGGCCGGCGATCAGGAAGAGGAAGCAGATGTCGAGGAGCTCTTCGCGCGACAGCGGCCGCCCGGCGACGTCGGCGGCGATCATCGCCGACAGCACGTCGTCGCGGGGGCTGGCGATGTGGTCGTCGATAGCGCGGTCGAAGTAGTCGTAGATCTGTTGCGCCACCGCGGCGGCGCTCTCGTGCCGCCGGTCGAAGCCGGAGTCGCCCTCCGGTCGGATCACACCGTCCTTCCATTCCAGAAACTTCTCGAGGTCTTCCAGCGGCAACCCGAGCAGCTGCAGGAAGGCGGTGCACGGCAGGGGCACCGCGAACTCGGTGTGAAAGTCGCACTCGCCCCGATCGGCGAAGCCGTCGATCATCTCGTTCACCAGCTCGGTGACGCGTGGCTCGCGGCGGGCCATCTCGCGCGGAGTGAACAACGGATCGAGGATGCGGCGGTACTTCGCATGCTCGGGCGGGTCGATCTGCAGGGGGATCAGCGGCCGCACGTTGCCCAGGTCGACCGCGTCCATGTTCGACGAGAACAACTCCGTGTGTTTGAGTGCCATCTCGATGTCGGCCAGTCGGCTGAGCACCACGGCCTGCGGTGACCGGAACACCGGGCTCGATTCGCGCAACGCCTTGTACATCGGCTGTGGGTCCGCCAGACCGGTCACCGTCTGGTCGACGAACCCCTCGGTATCTGTCATCTGGTCAGACTGGCACCAACGTCCCCGCCGGGCAATGGTCAATGCTGAGCGGCCGCACAATCGCCGCGCTGCGCTCAGCTGTGCAGGTGCAGCCGTTCGCCGTGCGGCCCGAAGATCACGATGGCCTCCACCGGGCCGTCGACCGCCCCGAACCAGTGCGGTGTCCAGGTGGAGAACTCGACCGCTTCGCCCGGCGCGATGGTGAAGTCGCGGTCGCCGAGCAGCAGCCGCAGCCTGCCGGACAGGACGTACATCCAGTCCTGGCCTTCGTGCACCGGCAACTCCGCCGGCGGGGTGCGGCGCCGGGCGCTCACCCGAACCTTGAACGCGTGCAGACCGCCGGCGGGACCCTGACGGGTCAGCGGCCAATAGGTGACCCCGTGGTGGGTGTGGGCGGCGCCGCGCACCCGCGGATCGTGGGCTTCGGAGGGCTGCAACAACTCGTCGGTGCTGACCGACAGCGCCCGCGCCAGGCGCGGGAGGTGATCGAGGGCGAGCCGGCGCTTTCCCGACTCGAGGCGGCTGAGCGTCGAGACGTCGATGCCGGCGCGCGCGCCGACTTCTTGCAGCGTCATGCCGCGCTGCGTGCGCAGCTCACGCAGGCGCCGGCGCACCTGAAGGTCGATATCGGGAGCGTTCTTTGCCTGCATGGCAAATAAGCTTGGCAAGCCGAACCCAGCTGGGCAAGCTCGCGGTATGGAAACTTCATGCAAACCTGATGACGCCCAGCGGTTCTGGGAAGAGCGTTACCGATCGACCGACCGGGTGTGGAGCGGGCGGGTCAACCCGCGCCTCGCCGAGGTGGCTGCCGACTTGCCTGCGGGCCGGGCTCTGGACCTGGGCTGTGGGGAGGGCGCTGACGCGTTGTGGCTCGCCGAGCGTGGGTGGCAGGTGGTGGCGGTCGACGTCTCGGCCACCGCGCTGCAACGCGCGGCGGAGGCGGCGTCGGCGCGAAACGTGGACGGGCGCATCGACTTTCAGCTCCACGATCTCAACGAGAGCTTCCCGGACGGGATGTTCGACCTGGTATCGGCGCAGTTTCTGCACTCGCCGGCCCGGCTGGACCGCGACTTCGCGCTGCGGCGGGCGGCCGAGCATGTGAGCCCCGGCGGTGTGCTGCTGATCGTCGACCACGCGGCAGCCCCACCGTGGGCGGAGCACCACCACCACTCCTTTCCCACGATCGACGAGGTGCTCGCATCGTTGCGGCTGGACAACGCCTGGACCCCGGTGCGGGCGGAGACGGTGGAACGGGAGGCGGTCGGACCCGACGGACAAGCCGCGGCCCTGCGGGACAACGTGATGGCTCTGCGGCGCGTCGGATAACCTCAGGCCGCGTCGTGGAAGATCAACCCCAGGGCGTAGCGTTCGCCGGAGCGCACCACCGACACGCCGTGCCGCACCGGCGCCGCGGACCAGCCGCGGCTGGAGGCCACGGGCCGCTCGCGGGTGGTGAACACGAATCCATGCCCCTGCGGCAATTGCGTTGCCATGCCGCGGGATTGGGCCCGCAACCGCTGTTCGACGAGCAGAAATTCGCCGCCGGTGTAGTCGGTGCCGGGCTCGCTGAGGTTGATCACCACCTGCAGCGGAAACACCAAGTCGCCGTAGAGGTCTCGGTGCAGGGCGTTCCAGTCGCCCGCGCCGTACTTCAGCATCAGCGCGGTGGACCTGGTTTGGCCGGCGGCGTGGCAGATCGCCAGCCAATCGTCCAGACCGTCGGGCCAGGGCGCGTCGCGGCCGAGTTTGCCCCACCAGTCGCGGGCGATCGGCAGCAGCCGCGGGTACAGCGCGTGTTTGAGCTCGTCGATCGGGTCGGGATAGGGTGCCCGGAAGTAGCGATACTGCCCGGCGCCGTACCGCTTGGGCGCCATGTCGATGGTCGAGCGGAACAGGCTGTCGTCGTTGTAGAGCTTGCGGAGCCGCGCCGCTTCGCTGGTGGTGACCAGCCTCGGCAGTAGCGCCCCGCCGTCTTCGTTGACCGTGCCGGCGATGGCGTCCCAGTCGCCGGAGTCGACGCGCTTCTTCCACCGGGACATCTGGCGCCCTTTCGTGTGCCTGTCTGCGAGGTCCACGATAGAGCCGGCGTGCGAGGTTGCTGGCAACGGCATCGCGCAGGTAGTAGCCTGGATCGTCGCGGACGAGTTGGCCGGGCGGCCGCGGACCGCCGCAAGGCGGTTCGAGGAAAGTCCGGACTTCACAGAGCGGGGTGATTGCTAACGGCAATCCGAGGTGACTCGCGGGACAGTGCCACAGAAAGCAGACCGCCACCCTCGCGGTGGTAAGGGTGAAACGGTGCGGTAAGAGCGCACCAGCATCCCGGGTGACCGGGGTGGCTAGGCAAACCCCACCCGAAGCAAGGCCAAGAAGGCCGCACCGGAAGGTGCGGCCGCGCAGGCGTTCGAGGGTTGCTCGCCCGAGCCTGCGGGTAGGCCGCTCGAGGCACCCGGCGACGGTGTGTCCAGATGGATGGTCGCCGCCGCGCATCTTCGGCTGCCGGAGGTGCGCGGAACAGAATCCGGCTTACAGGCCAACTCGTCCGCCCCGCTTTAGGCGTCCGCGAAACTGTATTCCGCGACGCGTTCGCCGAGTAACCCCGTCGCCAGTTACAGTCTCGCGGGGTTGAGCGCCCCGCTCAGCCGGCCTTGTGCACCGCCTTGGCGAGCTTGCGCAACGCGTCGTCGAGCTGCTGTTCGCAGCGCTCGGCCAAGTCGGCCTCCTGCTGATACAGCAGGCCGTAGGTGAAGGTGTCCTCGCCGGCGGCGTGCGCGGCTTCGGATTCGTGGCGCAGATGTTCGCGGCTGACCACGCTGTCCTGATGGTCGCCGAGCAGCGACTGAACGGCCTTCGCCTGCTCGGACACCCTGTCGGCGCCGGTGGCCGCGGCGGTGTACCGAAGTCGCTTGGCCCGCTTGCGAATCCGGTGGATCGATTCGTCACGCGCGTGATGGTCCTCCGGGTGTTCGCCGGCCACCTGGGCGGCGGCTTTGGCGGCCTTGCGAACCTTCTTGTAGGCGGCGTCGATGGTGACCGGCGGGTGCTCTTCGCCGGGCGCGGCGGCCGGGGGTTGCGCCGCTATCGCATCGAGGGCGTCGAGCAGACGGAAGTAACGCTGCGACCGCATGGCGATCAGCGACCGACGCAGCCCGGTCTGATAGCGGCGCTGCGCGCCGCCGACCAGACGCTCATGCACCGGACCGCGCACCAAATCCGGTGTGAGGCCGTCCAGTTGGCGCTCGTAACGCTCCGCGAGGACTTCGGCGTCGCGCGCAATGCCGAGAATGCCGGCGAGCTCGCGCAGTTCGTCGAGCACCCACCCTTCGTCGGGTAACCCGAACGACTCCTGGTAGTCGCGCAACAGGCTGCGCAGCTTGCGGGTGGTGACCCGCATCTGGTGAATGGAATCGAACGCGTCGGCGCGTACCGCGCGATCCCACACCAAGAGTTCGCGGATCTGATCGGCCACCGCGCGCTGCAACGGGTGCTCGGCGGCCGGCGCGCCGTCGGGCTGCGGCGTCGTGCCGAGTACCCGCGCCAGCTTGGAGGCATGACCGGCCGGTGCGGCGCCGGCGTCGAGCAGCCGATTGCCCAACCGGTTCAACAGCTCGGTGTCCGGCGCCCCATTCGTCTCGACCAGTTCCAGCTCCCACTCGCGCCACTCCTGCTGGGTGGGCTCCACGTCGGGGTCGTCGGAAGCGCGGGCCGACCAGGCGGTGACGTGGTCGTTGCAGAACTCCGCCAGGGGCGTGTCGTCGGCCGCGTACAACACCTGGGTTTCACGCTGGGTGGTGATGCGGGCGACCGGTTCGAGCGGACGGTCGCGCACGATCGCCAGCACGATGTCCACCAGCTCCTCCGGCACGGTGTCGGGCCCGCCCGGGCCCGAGGTGTCCAGCGGCGTCCGGACTTCGGTACGCGCCTCTGGCCCGGCCGGCAGCTTCAGGTGCCATCCCGCGTCCGAGCCGCCGCTGCGGCGGCGCAGGGTGATCTTGTTGCGGGCGAGGTCCTGTGCGGGGGTGTCGAAGTACGTCGCGTCCAGTGTCTGAGTGGGCGACTTCTCGACGTGCGCCACCGCTGCGATGCCTTCGAACGAAGGTGACACGGTGGACTCGCCGACATCGAACTTGCGCTCCACCTCGCGATGGCGCGAGGTTTGTGGCGCTTTTGCAGGCATTTTCGGCTCCGTTGAGGGCGCGTCGTCGCGGCCGTGAAGGGATAATGGGTTCTCCTAGCCTGCCATACCGCGGTGACGCGAATGGCGGCGCCGGCAGCTACCGGCGCGGCGTTACGGCGGCGGCGGCGAGTCTTCGCGGAGATGCAGCGCCAGGCCGCTCAGTTCGCGGATCGTCTGGATCTCGGGCTCGCGGAACGGACGTCCGTCGGGCGCGAGCAGATCGTGGAACCACACCGCGGGCATGGCCGTGTACGGGTGCTCCCAGGAGTCCCACGGAAAGAAGGTCTGGGTCTTCCCCGCGACCAGCCCCCAGTTGAACGCCCCGACGTTGTAGCGCTTGGCGATGGGCAACACGCCCGGGATGGTGCTGCCCAACGGCCGGGCCATGTACTCGGTGCACAGGATGGGGCGCCCGTAGGGGACAAGCTCGTTGATGCGGGTCTCAAACCACGCCGGCTTGTCATAGGAGTGGAACGTGATCACGTCGGAGTTGTCGAGCTGAATGCCGCTGATCGCGCTGCGGCGTCCCGGGTCTGCCCACTCGCCCTGCCACACGGCGCTCGTCAATGGTTGACAGGGATCTACCGCGCGTGCCCACTCGAACACCTGCGGAAGCAGGTTCGCGACGACGGCTTGTTTGTCTTTCCTCTCGACGGCGCGATATTGGTGCGAGGGATTATCGGGCTCATTCCACAGATCCCAGCCCAAAATGCGGTCGTCGTTGCGGAACTGGGTCAGCACTCCGGTGACGTAGTCATGCAGCGTGCGGGCATAGTTGGGATCATCGATGCGTTGCGCGCCCGGACTTTGCACCCAGCCGGAGTTGTGGACGCCGGGCCTCGGCGGGCGCTGCGGACCTGCTTGCGGGAGCGGATCCCAACAGGAGTCAAACAAGACGAAGAGCGGCTTGATGCCGTGCCGCGCCACGATGTCGACGAACTGCGCGAGACGGCCCTGGAACCCTTGATAGTCCTGCGCCCAGAGCAGGTCGTGCAGGAAGACCCGGATCGTGTTGAACCCGGCTGACCGGGCCCAGCCCAGCTCCGTATCGATGCGCTGCGGGTCGTAGGTGTCGGCCTGGAACATCTCCAGCTGGTTGATGGCGTTCGACGTGATGTAGTTCGCGCCGACCAGCCAACCTTGAGCTCGGTACCAATTACTGGCCCGGTCTGGTGACCACGGGCTCGATTTCGGCGAGGTGGGGGGCGGTTGCGCGGCCGCGCGAGGTGCTCGGGCCAGTGCAGCGCCCCCTGCCAATGCCAGCGGTATCTTCAGCACCGTTCGACGGTGCACGAAGTCACCATGAATCGCCCGGTCGATCGGTTTCACCCTTGCTCTCGGAGTAGAGACCTCATCCAAGAACAATCGTACCGGCCTGCCACACAAGGATTTTCGGAATTGACAGGATCCGGTGGGCGAAACGTCTAGTCGCGCCCGTCAGAAGCAGTGCTCGTCGGCGGGAAAGACCCCCTCCGCCACCTCTTTCGCATATTGCCTTGCGGCCCGGCGCAATTCCCCGCCGACGTCGCCGAACCGCTTCACGAATCGGGCGGCCTTGCCGCTGCTGACCCCGCCCATGTCCTGCCAGACCAGAACCTGGCCGTCGCAGTTCGGGCCGGCCCCGATTCCGACGGTCGGGATGGTCAGCTTGCCGGTGATCTGGGTGGCAAGTTCCGCCGGCACCATCTCCATGACGACGGAGAACGCCCCGGCTTCGGCGACGGCGATCGCGTCGGCGACGGTCTGTTCCGCGGCGTCACCGCGGCCCTGGACCCGGAAGCCGCCCAGGCTGTTCACGCTCTGTGGCGTGAACCCGATGTGCGCCATCACGGGGATCCCCGCCGCGGTCAGGCAGGCGATCTGCTCGGACACCCGCTCGCCGCCCTCGAGCTTGACGGCGTGGGCGCCGCCCTCCTTCATGAACCGGGTGGCCGACGCCAGCGCCTGGGCCGGGCCCGCCTCGTAGCTGCCGAACGGCAGGTCCGCGACGACCAGGGCGTGACGCGCTCCGCGCACCACGCCGCGCACCAGCGGGATCATTTCGTCGATCGAGACCGGCACCGTGGTGTCGTAGCCGTACACGACGTTGGCGGCCGAGTCGCCGACCAGCAACACCGGAATGCCCGCCTCGTCGAAGATGCGGGCGGTCGAATAGTCGTAGGCCGTGAGCATGGCCCACTTGTGCCCTTCGGCCTTCATCTTCTGCAGGTGGTGGGTGCGGATTTTGGTGAGCGGCTGCGCCTGTTCGGACGTGCCCGCACCATAGACGTTCTGCTCAGACATCATTGTCCTATTGGTGGTCGGGTCGATCCTCGTGGCCCTCAACGGGTCCCCGGGTTCGTCTGACGGTGCCATTCTGCCATCTCTTCCGCGCAGTCGCACCGTCCGGGTGATGTGAGACATGCCATGCGCGGGGCTCGCGGCCGGCCGGTAACCGCTCGGCGGTGCCGCTCACGAGAATCTCAGCTTCCCTCTGGCAGCATATGTTGGCATGGGTCTGTCTCGCCGCGGCAAGTTCGCGCGCATGCTGCTGGTTTCGACAACGGTTGCTGCCGTGGCGCTCCTGGTCGGGGGCTGCGTTCGCGTCGTCAACGGGCGCGCCCTGCTGGCCGAACCCAAGCTGGGGCAGGCCGTGGAATGGACACCGTGTCGGTCATCCAACCCGAAGGCCAAGATCCCCGCGGGCGCGCTGTGCGGCAAGCTCGCGGTGCCGGTCGACTACGACCACCTCGACGGCGACGTGGCCACGCTGGCGATGATTCGCTTCCCCGCCACCGGGGACAAGATCGGCTCGCTGGTGATCAACCCCGGCGGGCCCGGCGAGTCCGGTATCGAGGCCGCCCTCGGTGTCGTCCAGTCGTTGCCGAAGCGGGTCCGCGAACGGTTCGACCTGGTGGGTTTCGACCCCCGCGGGGTGGGATCGTCGCGGCCGTCCATCTGGTGCAACTCCGACGCCGACAACGACCGGCTGCGCACGGAGCCGAACGTCGACTACAGCCCCGCCGGCGTGGCCCACATCGAGGACGAGACCAAGGAGTTCGTCGGCCGCTGCGTGGACAAGATGGGCAAGAACTTTCTGGCCAACGTCGGCACGGTCAACGTCGCCAGGGACCTCGACGCGATTCGCGCGGCGCTGGGCGACGACAAGCTGACCTACCTGGGCTACTCCTATGGCACCCGAATCGGCTCCGCCTACGCCGAGGCCTACCCGGACAAGGTGCGGGCGATGATCCTCGACGGCGCCGTCGACCCCAACGCCGATCCCGTCGAGGCAGACCTGCGCCAGGCCAAGGGTTTCCAGGACGCGTTCAACGACTACGCCACCGAGTGCGCGAAACAGTCGAGCTGCCCGTTGGGCACGGACCCGGACAAGGCCGTCGACGTCTACCACAGCCTGGTCGACCCGCTGGTCGACCCGAACAACCCGATGGTGGGAAGGCCGGCTCCTACCAAGGATCCGCGGGGACTGAGCTATAGCGACGCCATCGTCGGCACCATCATGGCGCTGTACTCGCCGACGTTGTGGCACCACCTGACCGACGGGCTGAGCGAACTGGTCAACCACCGCGGCGACACGCTGCTGGCGCTGGCCGACATGTACATGCGCCGTGACGCGCACGGTCACTACACCAACGCCACCGACGCGCGCGTCGCCATCAACTGCGTCGACCAACCGCCGATCACCGACCGCGCCAAGGTGATCGACGAGGACCGCCGCTCGCGGGAGATCGCGCCGTTCATGAGCTACGGCACCTTCACCGGCGACGCCCCGCTGGGCACCTGCGCGTTCTGGCCGGTGCCGCCGACGAGCAAGCCGCACACCATCTCCGCGCCCGGCCTGGCCCCGACGGTGGTGGTATCGACTACCCACGACCCGGCCACCCCCTACAAGGCCGGGGTCGACCTGGCCAACCAGCTGCGCAGTTCGCTGCTCACCTACGACGGCACCCAGCACACGGTGGTGTTCCAGGGCGACGGTTGCATCGACAACTACGTCACCGCGTACCTGGTCGGCGGCACGACGCCGCCCAGCGGCGCAAAGTGCTAGGGCGCGTACGGGTCTGACGTCGAGCGCAATCGCACACTCGGTGCGGGTCGCAGACGAGATCAAGGCGTAACCGTTTTGCGCCATTTCGGGAACCCGAGGCTGACACGATGACTGCCATGTCGCGCCTGAGACCGTTCAGTTCGGCGCTGGTGTCATTCGGGCTGTTGGCCGCGCAATCGGTGGTGGGACCGGCGGTCGCGGGCGCCACCCCGGAGCCGGGTTCGGGGCAGAGTCCCGCTCCGAGGCCGTCGTCCGCAACCCCGCAGACGTGGGGGAGTTGCGGTCAATTCGCCACCGACACAAGCGATGTCCCCACCGCGCAGTGCACCACCGTCTCCGTTCCGGTCGACTACGACAACCCGGGAGCGGGGCAGGCCAGGCTGGCGGTGATCCGCGTGCCGGCCACCGGCCAACGGATCGGTTCGCTGTTGGTCAATCCGGGCGGTCCCGGCGGGTCCGCGGTCGACATGGTGGCCGGCATGGCGCCGGATCTGGACGGCACGCCCATTCGGCGCAACTTCGACCTCGTCGGCTTCGACCCGCGGGGGGTGGGGCATTCGACCCCGGCGCTGCGCTGCCGCTCGGACGCCGAGTTCGACGCCTACCGGCGCGAGCCGATGGTCGACTACAGCCCGGCCGGTGTGGCGCACATCGAACAGCTGTATCAGCAGCTGGCCCGGCAGTGTGCGAGCCGCATGGGACCCGGGTTTCTGGCCAACGTCGGCACCGCCTCGGTGGCGCGCGACATGGACATGGTCCGCCAGGCGCTGGGTGACGACCAGATCAACTACCTCGGCTACAGCTACGGCACCGAGCTGGGCACCGCGTACCTGGAAAAGTTCGGGGCCCACGTGCGGGCGATGGTGCTCGACGGTGCGATCGACCCGACCGTCGGCCCGGTCGACGAGAACGTTCAGCAAATGGCGGGATTTCAAACCGCTTTCAACGACTACGCCACCGACTGCGCCCGCTCGGCGGGCTGCCCGCTGGGCACCGACCCGGCCCAGTTCGTCAACCGCTACCACGCGCTGGTCGACCCGTTGGTCGCCAAGCCCGGTCGCACGTCGGACCCGCGTGGCCTGAGTTACGCCGACGCGACCACCGGCACCATCAACGCGCTCTACACCCCGGCGCACTGGAAATATCTGACCAGCGGCCTGCTCGGCCTGCAGCGCGGCACCGACGCCGGTGACCTGCTGGTGCTCGCCGACGACTACGAGGGCCGCGACCGCGGCGGTCATTACACCAACGATCAGGATGCGTTCAACGCGATCCGTTGCGTCGACGCGCCGTCGCCGACGGATTCGGCGAGCTGGGTCTCGGCCGATCAACGGATTCGCCAGGCGGCGCCATTCCTCAGCTACGGGCAGTTCACCGGGGCCGCGCCCCGCGATCTGTGCGCACTGTGGCCGGTGCCCGCGACGTCGACGCCGCACGTCGCGGCGCCCGCGGCGCCGGGCAAGGTCGTCGTCGTCTCCACCACGCACGATCCGGCCACCCCGTACCAGGCCGGGGTCAACCTGGCCCGCCAGCTGGGCGGCCCGCTGATCACCTACGACGGGACGCAGCACACCGCGGTGTTCAACGGGGACCAGTGCGTGGACGGCGCCGTGATGAGGTACCTCGTCGAGGGCACATTGCCGCCGCCGGGCTACCGATGCCAGTCCTGACCGCACTGAGCAGCCTGTTTGCAATGTTGGCAATTGTTCCGATCGCGCGTCGGTAACACAGAATTAACAGCTGTTGCCTACTGTTTCGGTTATGGATCGCCAGAAGGAATTCGTCCTCCGCACGCTGGAGGAACGGGATATCCGCTTCGTTCGGCTGTGGTTCACCGACGTGCTCGGTTTCCTCAAGTCGGTCGCCATCGCCCCAGCCGAACTCGAGGGTGCCTTCGAAGAGGGCATCGGCTTCGACGGATCCTCGATCGAGGGCTTCTCGCGGGTCTCGGAATCCGACACCGTGGCCAACCCGGACCCGTCGACCTTCCAGGTGCTGCCCTGGGCGTCCGGCGGACACCACCACTCGGCGCGGATGTTCTGCGACATCACCATGCCGGACGGCTCGCCGTCCTGGGCGGACCCGCGACACGTGCTGCGCCGCCAGCTGCAGAAGGCCAACGACCTCGGGTTTTCCTGCTACGTCCACCCCGAAATCGAGTTCTTCCTGCTGCAGCCCGGCCCCAACGACGGCTCGGTGCCCGTCCCGGTCGACAACGCGGGCTACTTCGACCAGGCCATCCACGACTCCGCCTCGAACTTCCGCCGCCACGCGATCGAGTCGCTGGAGTTCATGGGCATCTCGGTGGAGTTCAGCCACCACGAGGGTGCGCCCGGCCAGCAGGAGATCGACCTGCGCTTCGCCGACGCCCTGTCGATGGCCGACAACGTGATGACGTTCCGCTACGTCATCAAGGAGGTCGCGATCGAGAACGGCGCCCGCGCGTCGTTCATGCCCAAGCCGTTCGGGCAGCACCCCGGCTCGGCGATGCACACCCACATGAGCCTGTTCGAGGGCGACGTCAACGCCTTCCACAGCCCCGACGACCCGCTGCAGCTGTCCGACGTGGGCAAGTCGTTCATCGCCGGCATCCTGGAGCACGCCTCCGAGATCAGCGCGGTCACCAACCAATGGGTCAACTCCTACAAGCGGCTGGTGCAGGGCGGCGAGGCGCCCACCGCGGC
>NZ_LZJG01000264.1:0-4827 GCF_001667785.1 Mycobacterium sp. E3247
GGGGGGCCTTATCCCTCTAAAAGGGTGAGAAACCTGATCTTGGAGAAGGTTTCCCGCTTAGATGCTTTCAGCGGTTATCCTGTCCGAACGTGGCTATCCAGCGGTGCCCCTGGTGGGACAACTGGTATACCAGAGGTTCGTCCGTCCCGGTCCTCTCGTACTAGGGACAGGTTTCCTCAAGTTTCTGACGCGCGCGGCGGATAGAGACCGAACTGTCTCACGACGTTCTAAACCCAGCTCGCGTGCCGCTTTAATGGGCGAACAGCCCAACCCTTGGGACCTGCTCCAGCCCCAGGATGCGACGAGCCGACATCGAGGTGCCAAACCATCCCGTCGATATGGACTCTTGGGGAAGATCAGCCTGTTATCCCCGGGGTACCTTTTATCCGTTGAGCGACACCCCTTCCACTCGGGGGTGCCGGATCACTAGTCCCGACTTTCGTCCCTGCTTGACTTGTAAGTCTCGCAGTCAAGCTCCCTTGTGCACTTACACTCAACACCTGATTGCCGTCCAGGTTGAGGGAACCTTTGGGCGCCTCCGTTACATTTTAGGAGGCAACCGCCCCAGTTAAACTACCCGCCAGGCACTGTCCGTGAACCCGATAAGGGTTCGACGTTAGGTGTCCAATACGATCAGAGTGGTATTTCAACAACGACTCCGCCCCAACTGGCGTTGAGGTTTCACAGTCTCCCACCTATCCTACACAAACCGTACCGAACACCAATACCAAGTTGTAGTGAAGGTCCCGGGGTCTTTTCGTCCTGCCGCGCGTAACGAGCATCTTTACTCGTAGTGCAATTTCGCCGAGTCTATGGTTGAGACAGTTGGGAAGTCGTTACGCCATTCGTGCAGGTCGGAACTTACCCGACAAGGAATTTCGCTACCTTAGGATGGTTATAGTTACCACCGCCGTTTACTGGGGCTTAAATTCTCCGCTTCACCTTACGGTTAACGGGTCCTCTTAACCTTCCAGCACCGGGCAGGCGTCAGTCCGTATACATCGTCTTGCGACTTCGCACGGACCTGTGTTTTTAGTAAACAGTCGCTACCCACTGGTTTCTGCGGCCGAATCCCGCTCCCACCGCAAGGGTGTTCACAGTATTTCGGCCCCCCTTCTCCCGAAGTTACGGGGGCATTTTGCCGAGTTCCTTAACCATAGTTATCTCGTACGCCTTGGTATGCTCTACCTGACCACCTGTGTCGGTTTGGGGTACGGGCCGTGTGTGTGCTCGCTAGAGGCTTTTCTTGGCAGCAGAGGATCACCGAATTCGCCTCAATCGGCTATGCATCACCTCTCAGGATTAATGAGCGACGGATTTACCTATCGCTCTCCCTACGGGCTTGCCCCAGTATTACCACTGACTGGTACGGCTACCTTCCTGCGTCACCCCATTGCTTGACTACTACCAGCGAAGGTCCCACGCAGCCGGCGATCCTCGCACCCCGAAGGGATTGATAGACCACCATTTGGGTGGTTAGTACCGCTGATTCGTCAGGGACGCCCACACACGGGTACGGGAATATCAACCCGTTGTCCATCGACTACGCCTGTCGGCCTCGCCTTAGGTCCCGACTCACCCTGGGCGGACTGGCCTGGCCCAGGAACCCTTGGTCTTACGGCGGGCAAGGTTCTCACTTGCCTTATCGCTACTCATGCCTGCATTCTCACTCCCCCAAACTCCACCACACGGTTACCCGGTAGCTTCGCTGCATGGGGGACGCTCCCCTACCCAACCTTACGGTTGCCGCGGCTTCGGCGGTGTGCTTGAGCCCCGCTACATTATCGGCGCACAATCACTTGACCAGTGAGCTATTACGCACTCTTTCAAGGGTGGCTGCTTCTAAGCCAACCTCCTGGTTGTCTCTGCGACTGCACATCCTTTTCCACTTAGCACACGCTTAGGGGCCTTAGCCGGCGATCTGGGCTGTTTCCCTCTCGACGCACGGAGCTTATCCCCCGCCGTCTCACTGCCACGCTATACACCACGGCATTCGGAGTTTGGCTGACGTCAGTAACCTAGTAGGGCCCATCGGCCATCCAGTAGCTCTACCTCCGTGGTGAAACACGTAACGCTGCACCTAAATGCATTTCGGGGAGAACCAGCTATCACGGAGTTTGATTGGCCTTTCACCCCTACCCACAGCTCATCCCCTCAGTCTTCAACCTAAGTGGGTTCGGGCCTCCACGCGGTCTTACCCGCGCTTCACCCTGGCCATGGGTAGATCACTCCGCTTCGGGTCCAGAACACGCCACTACACCCCAAAGGGGATGCGCCCTATTCAGACTCGCTTTCGCTGCGGCTACCCCGCACGGGTTAACCTCGCGACGTGTCCCTGACTCGCAGGCTCATTCTTCAAAAGGCACGCCATCACCCCACAAGGAGGCTCTGACGGCTTGTAGGCACACGGTTTCAGGTACTATTTCACTCCCCTCCCGGGGTACTTTTCACCATTCCCTCACGGTACTAATCCGCTATCGGTCATCGAGAAGTATTTAGGCTTACCGGGTGGTCCCGGCAGATTCACAGCAGATTCCACGGGCCCGCTGCTACTCGGGTGTTGATACAAGGTAGGTGCCGGGTTTTCGCGTACCGGGCTTTCACCGTCTACGGCGGGCCGTCCCAGGCCACTTCCGCTAACCACGACACTTTCTGACTACCCCTCAGCCAGGTAGAGCTGAGACATATCAATCCCACAACCCCGCACACACAACCCCTACCCGGTTATCCATGCATGCGGTTTAGCCTCTTCCGCGTTCGCTCGCCACTACTAACGGAATCACAATTGTTTTCTTCTCCTACGGGTACTGAGATGTTTCACTTCCCCGCGTTACCTCCCGCACCCTATATATTCAGATGCGGGTAACACGACATCACTCGTGCTGGGTTTCCCCATTCGGAAATCCTCGGATCAATGCTCGGTTGACAGCTCCCCGAGGCATATCGCAGCCTCCCACGTCCTTCATCGGCTCTCGATGCCAAGGCATCCACCATGCGCCCTTAAACACTTACTTACACACAAAAACCAAAGAAGAAATTACACATTTCAACGAACACGCGACCGTTGCCGGCAACGCATCCGTTTAGATGCTCGCAACCACTATCCAATACTCAAACACCACACCCCACCACCAAGATGGAGGGACACCACACGGACTGGCCGAGTGTTGTCTCAGGGCCCAATAGTGTGTCTGGCAATCATTTGCTGTCGTGCACCCGGATCCCGCCCACTACAGGCGGAAACCCCTCACGGCTCGCACCCCACCAATTGGAGTGCTTTTCGTGGTGCTCCTTAGAAAGGAGGTGATCCAGCCGCACCTTCCGGTACGGCTACCTTGTTACGACTTCGTCCCAATCGCCGATCCCACCTTCGACAGCTCCCTCCCAAAGGGTTAGGCCACTGGCTTCGGGTGTTACCGACTTTCATGACGTGACGGGCGGTGTGTACAAGGCCCGGGAACGTATTCACCGCAGCGTTGCTGATCTGCGATTACTAGCGACTCCGACTTCACGGGGTCGAGTTGCAGACCCCGATCCGAACTGAGACCGGCTTTAAAAGGATTCGCTTAACCTTACGGCATCGCAGCCCTTTGTACCGGCCATTGTAGCATGTGTGAAGCCCTGGACATAAGGGGCATGATGACTTGACGTCATCCCCACCTTCCTCCGAGTTGACCCCGGCAGTCTCTCACGAGTCCCCGGCATTACCCGCTGGCAACATGAGACAAGGGTTGCGCTCGTTGCGGGACTTAACCCAACATCTCACGACACGAGCTGACGACAGCCATGCACCACCTGCACACAGGCCACAAGGGAACGCCTATCTCTAGACGCGTCCTGTGCATGTCAAACCCAGGTAAGGTTCTTCGCGTTGCATCGAATTAATCCACATGCTCCGCCGCTTGTGCGGGCCCCCGTCAATTCCTTTGAGTTTTAGCCTTGCGGCCGTACTCCCCAGGCGGGGTACTTAATGCGTTAGCTACGGCACGGATCCCAAGGAAGGAAACCCACACCTAGTACCCACCGTTTACGGCGTGGACTACCAGGGTATCTAATCCTGTTCGCTCCCCACGCTTTCGCTCCTCAGCGTCAGTTACTGCCCAGAGACCCGCCTTCGCCACCGGTGTTCCTCCTGATATCTGCGCATTCCACCGCTACACCAGGAATTCCAGTCTCCCCTGCAGTACTCTAGTCTGCCCGTATCGCCCGCACGCCGAGGGTTAAGCCCCCGGTTTTCACGAACAACGCGACAAACCACCTACGAGCTCTTTACGCCCAGTAATTCCGGACAACGCTCGCACCCTACGTATTACCGCGGCTGCTGGCACGTAGTTGGCCGGTGCTTCTTCTGCAGGTACCGTCACTTGCGCTTCGTCCCTGCTGAAAGAGGTTTACAACCCGAAGGCCGTCATCCCCCACGCGGCGTCGCTGCATCAGGCTTGCGCCCATTGTGCAATATTCCCCACTGCTGCCTCCCGTAGGAGTCTGGGCCGTATCTCAGTCCCAGTGTGGCCGGACACCCTCTCAGGCCGGCTACCCGTCGTCGCCTTGGTAGGCCATCACCCCACCAACAAGCTGATAGGCCGCGGGCCCATCCCACACCGCAAAAGCTTTCCACCACAAGGCATGCGCCAAGTGGTCCTATCCGGTATTAGACCCAGTTTCCCAGGCTTATCCCGAAGTGCAGGGCAGATTGCCCACGTGTTACTCACCCGTTCGCCACTCGAGTACCCCCGAAGGGGCCTTTCCGTTCGACTTGCATGTGTTAAGCACGCCGCCAGCGTTCGTCCTGAGCCAGGATCAAACTCTCCAAACAAAATCTCCTCG
>NZ_LZJG01000265.1:0-31146 GCF_001667785.1 Mycobacterium sp. E3247
GACGCGATCGTCGCGCACATCGCCGAGGTGCACGAGACCGGGCAGCCGGTGCTGGTCGGCACCCGCGACGTGGCCGAATCGGAGGAACTGCACGAGCGGCTGCTGCGCCGCGGCGTGCCCGCGGTGGTGCTCAACGCGAAGAACGACGCCGAGGAGGCCGAGGTCATCGCCGAGGCCGGCAAGTTCGGTGTGGTCACCGTGTCGACGCAGATGGCGGGGCGGGGCACCGACATCCGGCTCGGGGGCTCCGACGAGGCCGACCACGACAGGGTCGCCGAGCTCGGCGGGCTGCACGTGGTGGGTACCGGCCGGCACCACACCGAGCGACTGGACAACCAGTTGCGCGGGCGCGCCGGTCGCCAGGGCGACCCGGGGTCGTCGGTGTTCTTCTCGAGTTGGGAAGACGACGTCGTGGCGGCCAACCTCGACCACAACAAGCTGCCCATGGAGACCGACGAGGATGGCCGGATCGTCAGCCCCAAGGCGGCCGGGCTGCTCGACCACGCCCAGCGCGTCGCCGAGGGCCGGATGCTGGACGTGCACGCCAACACCTGGCGCTACAACCAGCTCATCGCCCAACAGCGCGCCATCATCGTCGATCGGCGAAACACGTTGCTGCGCACCTCAACCGCGCGCGAGGAGCTCGCCGAACTGGCGCCCAAGCGGTACAAGGAGCTGGCTGGGGACATCCCCGAAGATCGGCTCGAGACCATCTGCAGGCAGATCATGCTGTATCACCTCGACCGCGGCTGGGCCGACCACCTGGCGTACCTGGCCGACATCCGGGAGAGCATCCACCTGCGGGCACTGGGGCGGCAGAACCCGCTGGACGAGTTCCACCGGTTGGCGGTCGACGCGTTCGCGTCGCTGGCCGCGGACGCGATCGAGGCCGCGCAGCAGACATTCGAGACCGCCAACGTCCTGGAAGAGGAACAGGGGCTGGATCTTTCCAAGCTGGCCCGGCCGACGTCGACGTGGACCTACATGGTCAACGACAACCCGCTGTCGGATGACACGCTGTCGACGCTGAGCCTGCCCGGCGTCTTCCGCTAGTCCGGAGGGTGGCTCGGGCGCCGAGTGTGCGTCCAGCCGCCCAGTCGGCATTCGACTAAGCCAATTGCCCGACTCCACCGCGGTCCGCGCTGCGGACCGCATCGTCGTCGGGCTAAGGTCACGGCTTATGGAGCCGGCGCTTCCGCCCAACCGGGTGCTGACGGTGCCCAACGCGCTGAGCGCCATTCGCCTGGTGCTCATCGGTGTCTTCGCCTACGCCCTGCTGGTCGCGCACGCCAACGGCTGGGCGGTCGGGATCCTGATGTTCAGCGGCGCGTCCGACTGGGCCGACGGCAAGATCGCCCGGCTGCTCGACCAGTCATCGCGGCTGGGTGTCCTGCTCGACCCGGCGGTCGACCGCCTGTACATGGTCGGCGTTCCCGTCGTGATGGCGTGGAGCGGGATCGTGCCGTGGTGGTTTGTCGCCATCCTGCTGGCGCGCGATGGGCTGCTGGCCGCGACGCTGCCGCTGCTGTGGAGCCGCGGCCTGTCCGCGCTGCCGGTGACCTACATCGGGAAGGCCGCCACGTTCGCGTTGATGTCCGGTTTTCCGCTGGTGCTGCTCGGGACGTGGGACGCGCTGTGGAGCCGGGTCGTCGGGGCCTGCGGCTGGGCGTTCCTGATCTGGGGCATGTACGCCTACCTCTGGTCGTTCGCGCTGTACGTGGTGCAGATGACGTTGGTGGTGCGCCGGATGCCCCGGCTCAGATACGGCCCCCGCCGGCCCGCCGCGCCCAGGGCGGTCGAAAGTGGCTGACGGTGACCGCCTGCTCGGCGGCTACGACCCGAACGCCGGCCGCAGCGCGCATGTGGCCTCGCGGCCGCAGCTGATCCCGGTGCCCTCCCTGTTGCGCGCCCTGCTGTCCGAACACCTGGATCCCGGTTACGCCGCGGCCGCCGCCAAGCGCAGCGCCGCCGACCACCATGGCGGGGCGCGTCAGCGCGCCGCGAGCTGGCTGTGGCAGGCATTGGCGGCGCTGTTGATCGCCACCGTCTTCGCCGCGGCGGTCGTGCAGGCCCGCTCGGTCGCCCCCGGCGTGCGCTCCGCGCAACAGCTGCTGCTGGGCAATGTGCGTTCGGCGGAGAATTCGGCGGCAAAACTGGCCCAGCGGCGCAGCGAGCTGTCGTCGCGAGTGGACAACGTGCAGCGCCGCGCGCTGGCCGACGACGCCGAAGGGCAGCGGCTGCTGGCCCGCCTCGATGCGCTGGGGCTGGCGGCGGCCAGCACGGCGGTGATCGGCCCGGGCCTCAAGGTGACCGTGACCGATCCGGGCGCCGGCCCGAACCTTTCCGACGTGTCCAAGCAGCGAATCAGCGGCAGCAGGCAGATCATCCTGGATCGGGATCTGCAGCTGGTGGTCAACTCGTTGTGGACCAGCGGCGCCGAGGCGATTTCGGTCGGGGGCGTGCGCATCGGGCCCGACGCGACCATCCGGCAGGCCGGCGGGGCAATCCTGGTCGACAACAACCCCACCAGCAGCCCATACACGATCCTGGCGGTGGGACCGCCACGGGCGATGCGGGACGTCTTCGACCAAAGCTCCGGCAGGCAGCGCCTGAAGCTGCTCGAGGCCTCCTACAGTGTCGTCGTCACGGTCGACACCGCCGACGGGATGACGCTTCCCGCCGGATCGATCCGGGATGTCAAGTTCGCCAAACAGATTGGGCCACAGTGAGAATAGTCCTCGGCAGCCAGCACCCCCTGTGCGAGTCGCGGATGGGACATCGAGCATGATCGGTATCGCGGCGCTGGCGATCGGCATCGTGCTCGGCCTGGTTTTCCACCCCGCCGTGCCCGAGGTCGTCCAGCCGTACCTGCCCATCGCGGTGGTCGCGGCGCTCGACGCGGTGTTCGGCGGGTTGCGCGCCTATCTGGAGCGGATCTTCGATCCCAAAGTCTTCGTGATCTCGTTCGTTTTCAACGTTTTCGTGGCAGCCCTGATCGTGTACGTCGGCGACCAACTCGGAGTCGGCACGCAGTTGTCCACGGCCATCATCGTGGTGTTGGGAATCCGCATCTTCGGCAACGCCGCGGCGCTGCGGCGCCGGCTGTTCGGGGCGTGACCGAGCCGACGACGATGCAGAGAGAAGCGACGTGGGGGTACGCCCCCAGAAGGAGGGACCCCCACCCGATCGCGGGGGAGAGGAGTGCCGCCATGACGGGGATGAGGCCGGCGTGAGCCAGGACCCGGCAGACGACGCCGCCGAAACACCTGAAGCAGCGGGCCGCACCCAGCACGGACGTCACGAACTGCCGACGAAGAGCCCCCGCCCGGAGATCGGGCCGGTGCGCCGCACCGGATTTTCAGGGCTTTTCCGCGGCGGCCGCTCGCGGATGGCGTTCGGAACGTTGGCGGTCATGTTGTGCCTGCTGTTGGGCATCGCCATCGTCACGCAGGTCCGCCAGAACGAGTCGGGCGATTCGCTGGACACGGCGCGCCCGGCGGACTTGCTGGTGTTGCTGGATTCGTTGCGGCAGCGGGAGGCCACCCTCAACGCCGAAGTCAGCGAATTGCAGAACACGCTGAATTCCCTGCAGGCGTCCGGCAACAACGACCAGGCCGCCATTGCGGCCGCGCAGGCCAGGCTGGCGGCGCTGTCCATCTTGGCCGGTGCCGTGGGGGCCACCGGGCCGGGCGTCACCATCACGATCGACGATCCCGGGCCCGGCGTCGCCCCGGAGGTCATGCTCGACGTCATCAACGAACTGCGTGCCGCCGGCGCGGAGGCCATCGAGGTCAACGACGCGCATCAGTCGGTGCGGGTAGGTGTCGATACCTGGGTAGTGGGTATGCCTGGCTCGCTGACCGTCGACAACAAGACGCTGTCGCCGCCGTATTCAATTCTGGCGATTGGGGATCCACCCACCCTGGCCGCGGCGATGAACATACCGGGCGGCGCCGAGGACAGCATCAAGCGTGTCGGCGCGCGGATGTCGGTCCGGCAGGCCGACCGGGTGGACGTGACCACCTTGCGACAACCAAAACCGCACCAATACGCTCAGCCCGTCAAGTGAGCAATTCGCCAACAGAACAGGACTACTCGTGAGCGACATCCCACCCGACCTGCACTACACCGCCGAACACGAGTGGGTTCGCCGAAGCGGTCAGGACACGGCGCGGGTCGGGATCACCGACTTCGCCCAGTCGGCGCTGGGCGACGTGGTCTTCGTTCAGCTGCCCGAGGTCGGCACCGAACTGACCGCGGGTGAGTCGTTCGGTGAGGTCGAGTCGACGAAATCGGTGTCGGATCTGTACGCCCCGGTATCGGGCACGGTGTCCGCGGTGAACGCCGACCTGGAGGGCAGTCCGCAGCTGGTCAACTCCGACCCGTACGGGGCCGGGTGGCTGGTGGACGTCCAGGTGGCCGACACCGCCGCATTGGAGTCGGCCATTTCGTCGCTGCTGGACGCCGAGGCCTACCGCGGAACGTTGACCGAATGACGGTTGCTAAGGTGCCTGCCAGCCCCGCGCGGCGACGCGAGCGGCGCGGCAGGCCGGCGGGGGAAAGGCGGGAAATCGGTCTTCCGATCGTCGGGTGGGGGCACATTGCAGACCTATGCGCGGTACCGTCGACACATCGACACTTGAAGGCCCCGGTCTCGGTAATCGGCAGTACCGGGCGAACAAACCTAGTGAGCAGCCGGCCGAGCGGCCCGGTCAGACAACGCCACAGCGGCCAGTGAGGAGCAGCGCGTGACGGACATGGACAACGACCAGACCTCTGACGAAGTCACGGTGGAAACGACCTCGGTCTTCCGCGCCGACTTCCTCAACGAACTGGACGCCCCCGCGCAGGCGGGCACCGAGAGTGCGGTATCCGGGGTGGAAGGCCTCCCGGCGGGCTCGGCACTGCTGGTCGTCAAGCGGGGACCGAACGCCGGGTCGCGCTTCTTGCTCGACCAGCCCATCACGTCGGCCGGTCGGCACCCCGACAGCGACATCTTCCTCGACGACGTCACCGTCAGCCGACGCCACGCCGAATTCAGGTTGGAAAACAACGAATTCAACGTGGTCGATGTCGGTAGCCTTAACGGCACGTACGTCAACCGGGAGCCCGTGGACTCGGCGGTGCTCGCCAACGGCGACGAGGTGCAGATCGGCAAGTTCCGCTTGGTGTTTTTGACCGGGCCCAAGCAGGGTGAGGACGGAGGATCCGGAGGCTAGTGAGCGCGCCCGATAGCCCGGCGCTGGCCGGGATGTCGATCGGGACGGTCCTGGAATTGTTGAGACCGGACTTTCCCGATGTCACGATCTCCAAGATTCGGTTCTTGGAGGCCGAGGGACTGGTGACGCCGCAGCGCGCCGCGTCCGGCTATCGGAGATTCACCGCATACGACTGCGCCCGGTTGCGTTTCATCCTGACCGCGCAGCGCGATCACTACCTACCGCTCAAGGTCATCCGGGCGCAATTGGACGCCCAGCCCGACGGCGAGCTGCCGCCCTTCGGATCCCCGTACGCCGCGCCGCGCCTGGTGTCTGTGGCGGGAGTCGGGGAGGCCGATGCCGAGGCGGGCGACCAGCCCGGGTCCGACACGGCCGCGGTGGCGCCTTCGAGCATTCGGCTGAGCCGTGAAGACCTGCTCGAGCGCTCCGGGGTGGGCGACGACCTGTTGACGGCGCTGCTGAAGGCGGGGGTGATCACCACCGGCCCGGGCGGCTTCTTCGACGAACACGCCGTCGTCATCCTGCAATGCGCGCGGGCGCTGTCCGAGTACGGCGTGGAGCCGCGGCATCTGCGCGCTTTCCGCTCGGCAGCCGACCGGCAATCGGACCTGATCGCCCAAATCGCCGGGCCGGTAGTCAAAGCCGACAAGGCCGGCGCCCGAGACCGCGCCGACGATCTGGCTCGGGAGGTCGCGGCGTTGGCCATCACCTTGCACACGTCGCTGATCAAATCCGCCGTTCGCGACGTTCTTCATCGCTGAGGACTAGACTTCGTCGATAGCTTGGTTTTCGGCGGCATAGCGAGAATTCGGCGTCGTCGTTGCGCCAAGAACCGACACGGCAGCATATGCGGAGGGCAGACACAAATGGGCGAAGTTCGTGTTGTCGGCATTCGCGTGGAGCAGCCGCAGAACCAGCCGGTCCTGTTACTGCGCGAGACCGACGGCGACCGTTACCTGCCGATCTGGATCGGCCAATCGGAGGCTGCCGCGATCGCGCTCGAACAGCAGGGGGTCGAGCCGCCCCGCCCGCTGACACACGATCTGATCAGGGATGTTATTGCGGCGCTTGGCCATTCGCTGAAAGAGGTGCGGATCGTCGACCTCCAAGAGGGCACGTTCTACGCCGACCTGGTCTTCGATCGCAACATCACCGTGTCGGCGCGACCCTCGGATTCGGTGGCGATCGCGTTGCGTGTCGGCGTTCCGATCTACGTCGAGGAGGCCGTGCTGGCCCAGGCTGGCCTGCTCATCCCCGACGAGACCGACGAAGAGGGCGGCACCGCCGTCCGCGAGGACGAGGTGGAGAAGTTCAAGGAGTTTCTCGACAGCGTGTCTCCCGACGATTTCAAGGCCACGTAGGCGATTCGGGGCGATTCGCGGCCGATTTGCGCGCGGTTTGGGTGGCCGCGGTGCGCGTACTACCCTGGACATCGACATCACGGATCTGTCTCAACTAGCGCCGGGATGTCGACACGCCTGGCGGATAGCGCCCTCACTTGGCCCGGCGGCGGCCATACTTTGATCACGACTTAAACGGGCGCGGTAGCTATCGAAGCGCGTAAGCTCTCTAGCACTCGGGCCTGAGCAAACGTGGCTGCGACGCAGCCAGTGACGCAGCTGGAAACGAAAGCGCGATCGGCGAGAGGAAGCACCGTGAGCGAGCAGCCACGCCAAGAACAGCTGGACCTAGCTGACCACCCGACCGCCGTGCCGGAAGCGCCCGTTCAGCCCGGGCTGTTTCCCGACGACTCGGTGCCCGACGAGCTGGTCGGATACCGCGGGCCCAGCGCCTGCCAGATCGCCGGAATCACCTACCGCCAGCTGGACTATTGGGCGCGCACCTCGCTGGTGGTGCCGTCCATCCGCAGCGCGGCGGGCTCGGGCAGCCAGCGGCTGTACTCGTTCAAGGACATCCTGGTCCTCAAGATCGTCAAGCGGCTGCTCGACACCGGGATCTCGCTGCACAACATCAGGGTTGCGGTCGATCATCTGCGCCAGCGCGGGGTGCAGGACCTGGCCAACATCACGTTGTTCTCCGACGGCACCACGGTTTACGAATGCACGTCGGCCGAAGAGGTCGTCGACCTGCTGCAGGGCGGGCAGGGCGTGTTCGGCATCGCCGTATCCGGCGCCATGCGCGAGCTGACCGGCGTGATCGCCGACTTCCCCGGGGAGCGGGCCGATGGCGGCGAGTCGATCGCCGCGCCCGAGGACGAGCTGGCCTCCCGGCGCAAGCACCGCGACCGCAAGATCGGCTAAACGCGTCCGCGTGACCCGGACAGGTAAACTGGGTCCCGCATCGCACTCGTGCGGGAGAGTTCCGTGGCGGCCAGTCACGGACGCCGAAGGAGCAACACCTCTCCGCTAACCTCTCAGGCACCCGGACCGCGCGCGTAAACGATGCCTCTGGAAAGCGGTGCCGACCCCCCGGGGGTCCGGCACCCGCCGATGGGGAAAGGCGCTCAGACACCAACGGGCGCCGAATCTCTCAGGCGCCCGGCGAACGGGTGAAGACAGAGGGAGAGGGCCGCTAGTCCTCTGCCTCTGCCGCCACTTCAGGAGATCGCCCGTGCCGGACCACACCACCTTCGCAGCCCGCCACATAGGCCCGGACGCCCAGGCCGTCGCGGCCATGCTGCGCGTCATCGGAGTCGATTCGCTCGACCAACTTGCCGCCAAGGCCGTCCCCGCGGGCATCCTCGACAGGCTGACCGACAGCGGCGTGGCGCCGGGCCTGGACGAGTTGCCGCCGGCCGTCACCGAAACGGAGGCCCTGGCAGAGCTCCGGGCGCTGGCCGAGGCCAACACGGTGGCCGTGTCGATGATCGGGCAGGGCTACTACGACACGCTCACCCCGCCGGTGCTGGTGCGCAACATCCTGGAGAACCCGGCGTGGTACACCGCCTACACGCCGTATCAGCCCGAGATCAGCCAGGGCCGGCTGGAGGCGCTGCTGAATTTCCAGACCATGGTGGCCGACCTGACCGGGCTGGAGGTCGCCAACGCGTCGATGCTCGATGAGGGCACCGCGGCCGCCGAGGCCATGACGCTGATGCACCGCGCGACCCGTGGCACCTCGAACCGGCTCGCCGTCGACGCCGACCTGTTCGCCCAGACGGCTGCCGTGCTGGCCACGCGGGCCCGGCCGCTGGGCATCGAGATCGTCACCGCCGACCTGCGGGACGGCCTGCCCGACGGCGAATTCTTCGGCGTCATCACCCAGCTGCCCGGCGCCAGCGGCCGGATCACCGACTGGTCGGCGTTGGTTGCGGCGGCGCACGAGCGGGGCGCGCTGATCGCCATCGGCGCCGATCTGCTGGCGCTGACACTGATCACACCGCCGGGGGAGATCGGCGCCGACGTCGCGTTCGGAACCACCCAACGGTTCGGTGTGCCAATGGGATTCGGCGGCCCGCACGCCGGATACCTGTCGGTGCACTCCAAGCACGCCCGCCAGCTGCCGGGCCGGCTGGTCGGCGTGTCCGTAGATAGTGACGGCATGCCGGCCTACCGATTGGCGCTGCAGACCCGCGAGCAGCACATCCGCCGGGACAAGGCGACCAGCAACATCTGCACCGCGCAGGTGCTGCTGGCGGTGATGGCCGCCATGTACGCCAGCTACCACGGCGCCGACGGACTGACCGGGATCGCCCGCCGGATGCACGGCCACGCCGAGACCATCGCGGCGGCGCTGGGCGACTCGATGGTGCACGAGGAGTTCTTCGACACCGTGCTGGCGCGGGTGCCGGGGCGCGCCGACGAGGTGGTGGCCGCCGCCAAGGCGCGCGGCATCAACCTGTGGCGCGTCGACGCCGACCACGTCTCGGTGGCGTGCGACGAGGCCACCACCGACGCCCACGTGGCAGCGGTGCTGGAGGCCTTCGGCGTCAGTGCCGGTGAGCCGGCCGGTGTGGACATCGCCACCCGCACCTCGGATTTCTTGACCCATCCCGCGTTCACGCAATACCGCACCGAGACGGCGATGATGCGCTACCTGCGCACCCTGGCGGACAAAGACATCGCCTTGGACCGCAGCATGATTCCGCTCGGCTCGTGCACGATGAAGCTCAACGCCGCCGCCGAGATGGAACCCATCACCTGGCCGGAGTTCGCCCGCCAGCATCCGTTCGCCCCGGCGTCGGACACCCCGGGGCTGCGCCGGCTCATCAGCGACCTGGAGACCTGGCTGGTGCAGATCACCGGCTACGACGCCGTCTCGCTGCAGCCCAACGCCGGCTCGCAGGGCGAATACGCCGGCCTGCTGGCCATTCACGACTATCATGCCAGCCGGGGTGAGCCGCACCGCAACATCTGCCTGATCCCGTCCAGCGCGCACGGCACCAACGCGGCGTCGGCGGCGCTGGCCGGCATGCGGGTGGTGGTGGTCGCCTGCCACGACAACGGCGATGTCGACCTGGATGATTTGCGCGCCAAGGTCACCCAGCACGGGGACGAGTTGTCGACGCTGATGATCACCTATCCGTCCACCCACGGCGTCTACGAGCACGACATCACCGAGATCTGCGCGGCCGTCCACGACGCCGGGGGCCAGGTCTATGTCGACGGCGCCAACCTCAACGCGCTTGTCGGGCTGGCCCGGCCGGGCAAGTTCGGCGGCGACGTCAGCCACCTGAACCTGCACAAGACGTTCTGCATCCCGCACGGCGGCGGCGGGCCGGGGGTGGGTCCCGTGGCGGTGCGTGCGCACCTGGCGCCTTTCCTGCCCGGCCACCCGCACGCCCCCGAGTTGCCGCAGGGGCATCCGGTGTCCTCGGCGCCCTACGGGTCCGCCTCGATCCTGCCGATCAGCTGGGCCTACATCAGGATGATGGGCGGCGGAGCTGCTAGCGGCCTGCGCGCCGCATCGCTGACCGCGATCGCGTCGGCCAACTACATCGCCCGCCGGCTCGACGAGTACTTCCCGGTGCTCTACACCGGGGAGAACGGCATGGTCGCCCACGAATGCATCCTGGATCTGCGGCCGATCACCAAGTCCACCGGAGTGACCGTCGACGATGTCGCAAAGCGCTTGGCGGACTATGGTTTTCACGCCCCCACGATGAGTTTCCCGGTGGCCGGCACGCTGATGGTGGAGCCCACCGAGAGCGAGACCCTGACCGAGGTCGACGCCTTCTGCGCGGCCATGATCGCCATCCGCGGCGAGATCGACCGGGTCGGCGCGGGGGAGTGGCCCGTGGAGGACAATCCGTTGCGGGGAGCGCCGCACACCGCCGAGTGCCTGCTGGTCGGCGACTGGCAGCACGCGTACACGCGCGAAGAGGCCGCCTACCCGCTCGGCAAGAACTTCCGGCCCAAGGTGTGGCCGCCGGTGCGACGCATCGACGGCGCCTACGGCGACCGCAATCTGGTCTGCTCGTGCCCGCCGGTGGAGGCCTTCGCCTGAATCCCGCGCGGGCGGGTCAGCCGAAGCGGTCGATGATCGCCGCGGCGATCTGCTCCGGCGCATCCTCCTGGATGAAGTGCTTGGCGTTGGGCAGCTCGACCAGTACATGGTCCGGGAAGGTCGCCCGCATGCGCGGCAGGGTGGGGCCGGGACGGAACGCGAAGTCCTTCATCCCCCAGACGAACAAGGCGGGCTTGGCGCCGAGCCTGGCTGGCACTTCCCGGGCGAGCCGCGCCAGCAGGGGACCGGCGGCCAGGATCTGCTTGGGCATCTCCGCGACCCCCCGGCGGGCGTCGGGGCCGGGCTGCACCGCCCGGTAATGCTGCATCACCGCATCGCTGGGGCGGTGTTGGGTGCCGGCCGGGATCAGGCGCTCGACGAAGAAGTTGTGCCGCAGGATCGCGTATTGCATTGGGGGACTGGACATTACCCGGCTGAACAGCTTGGTCGTGAATTCGTCCGTGGGCCAGAACCAGGTGTTGCCCAGGACGACGCCGCGGACGCGGTCGGCGCGCTCCACCGCGACCGCCATGCTGATGGGACCGCCCCAGTCCTGGCCCATGGTCACGAAGTCGTTCAGGCTTAGCTGATCGACGAACTCGCCCACCACCCGGGCGTGCTCGTCGATCTTGTAGCCGAACCCCGAGGGCCGATCGGAGAGCCCGAAGCCGAGGTAATCCGGTGCGATGCAACGGAAGCGGTCGCGCAGCGCGATGACGATGTTGCGATACAGGAAGCTCCACGTCGGGTTGCCGTGGCACAGCAGGATGGGCGGGCCGTCACCTTCGTCGATGTAGTGCATGCGTCCCCGCGAGCTGTCGAACCAGCGCGACCGGAACGGATAGAGCTTGGGATCGGGGGTGAAATCGATGCTCATGGCGCTCCTTCGGTAGCGCTCATGATGCTAGGCCCGACGGGTGACAACACCGAGCCGGTGACGTTTCAGTACCTGCCGAAGGCCAGGGCGACGTTGTGCCCGCCGAACCCGAACGAATTGTTGATAGCGTACTGATAGCTGCCCCGCCGCGGATTACCCGACACCACGTCCAGATCGATCTCCGGGTCCAGGTTTTCCAGGTTCAGCGTCGGCGGGACGATCTGGTCGCGCAGCGCCAGCACGGTCAGTATCGACTCCACCGCGCCGACAGCGCCGACGGAGTGCCCGAGGGCGGATTTGGGGGCGTACACCGCCGGCTTGTTGCTGCCCAGCGCGTTGTTGATCGCCTTGCCCTCGGCGAGGTCGCCGATCTGCGTACCGGTGGCGTGCGCGTTGACGTGGTCGATGTCGCCGGGTGTGAGACCGGCGAGCTGGATGGCGCGGGTCATCGCCTGTCCGGCGCGGTTCCCGCTCGGGTCCGGCGCGACCATGTGGTAACCGTCGGACGTCACGCCGGCGCCCATCAACCGGGCCAGGATGCGCGCCCCGCGGGCCTTGGCGTGCTCCTCGGTCTCGAGCACCATCAGAGCGCCGGCCTCGCCGAAGACGAAACCGTCGCGGTCTTTGTCGAAGGGGCGGCATGCGCCGGCCGGATTCGCATTGTTCGTCGACATCACGATCCGCATGTTGGCGAAGGCGGCGATGGGCACCGCCTCGATCCGGGTCTCGACGCCACCGCAGATTGCGACGTCGGCCTCGCCGAACACCATCGCCTGCCAGGCCCGCGCGATCGCCTCCGAACCGGACGCGCACGCCGACACCGGTGTCATCACGCCGGCCCTGGCGTGCCGCTCCAGCCCCACCGCCTGGGCGGCGGCGTCGGGCATGTACTTACTGACGGCCAGCGGCGACACCGCTTTGACGCCCCGGGCGCGCAGGGTGTCGCGGGTGAACACCAGCTCCTCGCCGGAACCGAATCCGGTGCCTACCGACACCAGCAGGCGGTTGGGGTCGACCTCCGGGGAGCCGGCGCTGTCCCACGCCCGCCGGTTGACGACGGCAGACATTCTGGACAGGTATCCCGTGCGGCGCAGCTCGGCCGGGTTGAGCTCGCTATCGAACTCCTCCAGCAGGTGCCCGCCGATGCGAACCGGCAGATCGAACTCCTCCACGAACGGGTCATCGAGCTCGCGGATCCCGCTTTGGCAGTCGAGCAGCAACTTCCAGGTGGTCTCGGCGTCGGTGGCGAGTGCGGTGGTCATGGCGATCCCGGTGACGACCACGTCCGGAAGCCCCTGGCCAGTAGTCAGATTCGTCATTGCGGTCGTGGATCATCCTTTCGCAGCGCCACCCCTGCAGTCTTCACGGATCTGCGCGTCATCAGGGCGCCCCCAGGATGGACCGGAGGGCGCTCAGCTCCGGAACCTTCGCACTGCTCCCCATCGCGTCGGCCGTGGAATCAACCTCGATCGAGCCTAGCGCCAAGTTGCCGTCGCGCCCGTGAAGACCCCGCCGCGAAGTTCGCCTACGGTCCCTCCCGCGCGGGTAACCCGCGCCTCAGCTCAGGAACGCGTTGAGCGCCGCGGCGAGGTCGGGGGACGCGGACGTGGCGAGGTTCTGGTAGCCGCCACCGCTGAGCTGAGCGACGGCCTCCCAGGTGGCGCGGTCCGGATCGCCGCCGAAGTCGATGACGTTCACCGCGATGGGTTTCGCCGGGTCCGCGCTCTTGCGGATGAAGTCCTGCAACCCGGGGCCGTCCAAAGTCTGGTCGGTGTGTGGGCCCGCCGTGATGACCAGGATCGAGTTGGTCTGGCCGGCGCGGTAATTGGCCTGCAGATCCTGGTAGATCATTCGCAGCGTGGTAAACGACACCGCCCCGCCGGGCGACGAGTACTGCTTGTCCAACGCAGCCACCAGCGCCGCCGAGCGCGGCTGGCCATTGACGGGGTCGCCGAGCGGCCCGCCGGGCACCTCGGACCGCCCCTCGTGGCCATCGAACGTCCACAACCCCACCATGGCGGTGGGCGGCAGCGCCTTGATCTTGTCCTGAAGCGCCGCAATCACGTTGGCCAGCCGGGTCTTCCCGCCCTCCTGGCCGGGCATCGACTGGTCGAGCATGATGGTCGCGGCGAGCCCGCTCGACGGGGCGGCCATCGCCTCGGCCAGCGTCGCGCGCATCGCGTCGTCGCCCACCGACAGCGTCCCCGGCAGTGCGGGGAACGTGGTGACCGGGCTGCTCGGCGGTGTGACGCCGTTGACCCGGAACCCGGCCTTGGCCAGCTTGGCGAGCTGGTCGGGCTTGCGCATGAAGCGGTCGAACTCGCTGGCCGCCGACGTCTGCTCGTGGGTGAGCCAGGAGCCGCTGAGCAGCACGCTGGGGTAGTCGGCGACCGGCGCCGGCCCGGGCGGTAGCCAGGAAGCCAACGCGCCCTTGGCGTCGGGCAGCGACTGGCCGCGCTGGAACAGCTGCTGCTCGGTGGTGATCACCGCGTGTACCGGCGCGGTCGCCGCGTCAGGGGGTCCGAGCAGCGCATCCATCGCCTCGGTCAGCGAGTTGTTTGCCAGCTTCGGTTGCGCGCTCAGCAGGGCGCGCACCGCGCCGGTGCCCTGGGTCGCCGGGGCGCCGGGTGGGGCCGCCGCGGCAGCCACCGCCTCGCCGGCCAAGAACGCCGCGTCGCCGTTGCCGTTCATCGGCACGGCCAGCCGCAGCGACCCCCAGGCCGGCAGGTTCACGCCGGCCAACCCGGCCGGATTGGTCTGCAGGCCGGGCAGCGCCGCCCACGTCTGGCTGCCGAGCGCCCGCTGGAGCTCCGGCCGGACGGCCAGCACCACCGGCGACGTGACCAGCGAGCGGCTGTCGGTGATGGTTTTCTGCGCCGTTGCCCCGGCGAGCCGCGCCGCCGACACCGAGCTGCCGGGAATCCACAACGCCGGCTGCCCACCCAGCTCGGCGGGCCACTTGCCAATGAACCCGTTGAGCACCGCGTCGGACCCCGCCGGTTTGACGCTGACCTCCATGCAGTGGTCCCCGACGGGCCCGGCCGACGAGTTGTAGCTGTCCGCGAACTGCCGCACGGAATCGGCGATGGACGGGTCGGCGATGACGGCGACGGTCTCCTTGCCGCCCACGCAGCGTCCGGCCGCTTTGTGCGAGCGGTTGGACAGGGCATCACCGATGAAGGTCCACAGGATCACGGCGCCCACCACCACGACCACGGCGACGAGGGCCACGATCACGCCGATGCTCACCCCGCGGCGCCCGCCCTCGCTGCGATGGCCGCCGCGCCACTCGCCGAGCCCCCGGTGGCCGCGCCCGAACAGCGAGGGCGACGAGGCGGGCGGCTCAGCGGCCGCCGGGCCCGGCTGCCGTGGCGGAAACTCCGGGTAGTCGTCGGCGGTGCCCTCCTCGAACGCGTCCTCGGAGTAGGGCTCGTCGCCGGTCGGGTAGTCGTCCGCCGCGAAATCCTCGTCGCGCGGGTAATGACCCTCGTCCGAGTAGTCGTCGGTGCCGGCGTACGGGTGGTCATCCGTCTCGCCGCTGCCGTACGGCTGGTCGGCGGAGTCCCCAGGGTCGGGCAAACTGTGCCTACCCATAGTGGTGCCCGTCGCCTTTCCGTCGATCCGTCCGACTTGTTGTCAACCCGCCGCTGATCTTAGTCACCAGCTGCACCGATGCGTGGTGAGCCCGATTAAGGCACCAGCTCAATTTGATTGCGCCGCGCGGGCCTTAACTTCGCGCCGGCGGCGGTGCAGGATCGGCTCGGTGTAGCCGTTGGGCTGCTGCGTCCCGGTCAGGATCAGGTCTTGCGCGGCCAGGAACGCCAGGCTGTCGTCGAAGTTGGGCGCCATCGGCAGGTACGCCGCGTCCTTGGCGTTCTGCTCGTCCACCAGCGGCGCCATCCGCTCCAGGCTGGCCCGCACGTCCTCTTCGGTGATCACCCCGTGGCGCAGCCAGTTGGCCAGCAGCTGACTCGAGATCCGCAGCGTGGCACGGTCTTCCATGAGCGCGACGTCGTGGATGTCGGGCACCTTCGAGCAGCCGACGCCCTGGGCGACCCAGCGCACCACGTAGCCGAGGATCGACTGGCAGTTGTTGTCGACCTCTTCGCGGATCTCCTCGGGGGCCCAGGCCAGTTCCTTGGCCAGCGGAATGGTCAGCAGTTCGTCGATCGTCGTGCGCTTCTTGCCGGCCAGCTCCTCCTGCACGGCTCCGACGTCGACATAGTGGTAGTGCATGGCGTGCAGGGTGGCGGCTGTCGGCGAGGGCACCCACGCGGTGGTCGCGCCCGCCTTCGGCTGGCCGATCTTCTGCTCGACCATGTCGGCCATCAGCTCGGTCATCGCCCACATGCCCTTGCCGATCTGCGCCTTGCCCTTGAACCCTGCGGCCAGACCGATGTCGACGTTGGCGTCCTCGTAGGCCTTGATCCACGTGGTGTTCTTCATCGCACCCTTGCGGATCATCGGACCGGCCTCCATCGACGTGTGGATCTCGTCGCCGGTCCGGTCCAGGAAGCCGGTGTTGATGAACACGACGCGGTTGGCCGCGGCCTTGATGCACGCCTTGAGGTTGACGGTGGTGCGCCGCTCCTCGTCCATGATGCCGACCTTGAGGGTGGCCTGCGGCAGGCCCAGGACGTCTTCGACTCGGCTGAACAGCTCGCAGGTGTACGCGACCTCGTCGGGTCCGTGCATCTTGGGCTTGACGATGTAGATGGACCCGGTGCGGCTGTTGGTCAGCGGGCCGTTGGCGTCACCGGTCTTGAGGCCGTGGATCGCGGTCAGCCCGGTGAACAGCGCGTCCATGATGCCCTCGAACACCTCGTTACCGTCGGCATCGACGATCGCGTCGTTGGTCATCAGGTGACCGACGTTGCGGACGAATAGCAGGCTGCGGCCCGGCAGCGTCAGCTGGCCCTCGCCGTCGGGCGTGGTGTAGGTGCGGTCCTGGTTCAGCACGCGGGTGAAGGACTTGCCGTCCTTGTCGACCTCCTCGGACAGGTCACCCTTGTTCAGCCCGAGCCAGTTGCGGTAGCCCAGTACCTTGTCGTCGGCGTCGACGGCGGCCACCGAGTCCTCGAAGTCCATGATCGTCGTGATAGCCGATTCCAGGACCACGTCCTTGATTCCGGCGCGGTCGGTCTTGCCGACGGGCGATTCGGGGTCGACGAGGACCTCGATGTGCAGGCCGTGATTGACCAGCAGCACCGACCAGTCGGGTGAGCCGAGCTCGCCGGTGTAGCCGGCGAACTTCTCCGGGCTGGCCAGCCCGACGGATCCGTCGGCGGTGGCGATCTTCAGCCGGCCGTCCTCGACGGACAGTCCCGTGGCGTCGGCCCAGGATCCGGACTCCAGCGGCACGGCCTGGTCGAGGAAGTTGCGCGCATAGGCGATGACCTTGTCGCCGCGGACCTTGTTGTAGCTGGTGCCCTTCTCCGCGCCGTCCTCCTCGGGGATGACGTCGGTGCCGTACAGGGCGTCGTACAGCGAGCCCCAGCGCGCGTTGGCGGCGTTCAGCGCGAACCGGGCGTTGAGCACGGGCACAACCAGCTGCGGGCCCGCGGTCGTGGTGATCTCGTCGTCGACACCCGAGGTGGTGATCGTGAAGTCCTCGGGTTCGGGCAGCAGGTAACCGATGTCGGTGATGAACTGCCGGTACGCGTCGACATCGAAGGGCTCGATCACGCGCTGCCGGTGCCACTTGTCGATCTGGGCCTGCAGCTCGTCGCGGCGGTTCAGCAGCTCCTGGTTCTTCGGCGTGAGGTCGGTGACGACTTTGTCGACTCCGGCCCAGAAGCTGTCCGGGTCGATATCGGTGCCGGGCAGGGCCTCGTTGTTCACGAAGTCGTAGAGCACTCGGGCGACGCGCAGGTTCCCCGCCGACACGCGATCAGTCATGTTTCTCCTCCATAACGAAGCCTCTTCGAGCCGCCATCGACCCGGAGCGGCAATGCCTTCAGCGTACCGAGCAGCAGCCTGGTGAGCGTATCCGCCCAACCCACCGGACCAGGTCAGGCCGCGCTGACAGCTGGATCACATGCCGCAGCGGCGAGCCAGGGGATCGAATTCCAGCAACGCATCAACGCGCCGGGAATCCTGCGCCCTCCAGCACTTTCTTGACTGGCACTTGACTGGCAGCCTCTGAAAATCATACGGGCTGGGCATTGCCCAACCGGGAGACCGGTGACCCTTACGCGTCGCGCATCGTGCCGACGAGGTCCTCGACCAGGTCTTCCATCGCCACCATCGCGACCACGTCGCCGCCGGCGTCGGTCACCAGCGCCAGATGGCTGTTGCTGCGGCGCATCCGCGACAACGCGTCGGCCAGCGGCAGCGACTTGGGCAGCCGGGGAAGGGGGCGGACCATCGCCAGGTCGATCACCGTGAGCGGGTCGTCGCCGAGGGTCAGCATGTCCTTGATGTGCAGGTAGCCGATGAAGTCGCCGTTGACGTTCGCGACGGGGAACCGCGAGTAGCCGGTCTGGGCCAGGGCCTGCTCGACGGCGCCGACGGTCGGGCCGCTGCCCGCCCTGGCCACCGGCACCGCGTGGACGTCCTCGAGCGGGACCGCCACATCGCCGACCACCCGGGTGCGGATCTGCAGCGCCCGGGTCAGCCGGGTGTGCTCCTCGCGGTCCAGCAGGCCCTGGGACTCCGATTCGGCGATCATCTCGCTCAGCTCGACGGGGGAGACGGTGATCTCGAGCTCTTCCTTGGGTTCCACGCCCAGCGCGCGCACCACGACGCTGGCGCACTTGTTGTAGAACACGATGAACGGCCGGGCGGCCCGCACGTAGGCCAGGTAGGGCGGCACCAGCAGCATCGCCGTTCGCTCGGGACCGGCCAGCGCGATGTTCTTGGGCACCATCTCGCCGAGCAGCACGTGCAGCGTGACCACGATCGCCAACGCGATCGCGAACGACAACGTGTGCAGCAGGGCCGGCGGAATACCGGTCAGCCCCAGCGCGGAGCGCAGCAGGTTGGAGACCGCCGACTCACCGATGCGCCCGAGCAGCAGCGAGGCGGCCGTGACTCCCAGCTGGGCGCCGGCCAGCATCGCGGGCAGCTGCTCGCCGGCACGCATGACGGTGACCGCCCGCGCCTTGCCCTGCTCGGCCAGCGCCTCGAGGCGGTCGCGCCGGGCCGAGATCAACGAGAATTCCGCCCCGACGAAGAAGGCGTTGACGCCGATCAGCAGGATCGCCAGGAAGACGCCCATGGGATCGCTCATGGCGTGCCCCCTGCCGGGCCCTCGCCGTGGCCGCGCAGCTCGTTCAGCTCCAGCAGGTCGATCCGGCGACCGTCCATCCGGATCACCGTCGCTTGCCAGCGCAGCGAGGTGTCCAGCAGCCCGTCGGCGTCCAGCGCGGGCAGCTTCACCGTCTCGCCGGCCACCGGGATGTGGCCGAATTCGCGCAGTGCCAGCCCGCCGATGGTCTCGTAGGGTCCCTCCGGGGCCCGGAAGCCGGTGGCCGTGGCGACCTCGTCGATGCGCAGCAGACCGGAGACGCGCCAGCCGGTGCCGGCCGCCACCACGTCGGGGGTGGCGTCGTCGTGTTCGTCCCGGACGTCGCCGACGATCTCTTCGATCAGGTCCTCGACGGTCACCATGCCCGCGGTGCCGCCGTATTCGTCCACGACCATCGCGGTCTGCAGGCTGTTGCCGCGGATCTCGGCCATGACCGCGTCGCCGTCCAGCGTCGAGGGCACCACGGGCACGGGCTGCGCCACCGTGGTCAGCGGCGTGCGCGCCCGGTCGGCCGCCGGAATCGCGAGCACCTGCTTGACGTGCACGATGCCGACGGTTTCGTCGAGATCGCCGTCGACGATCGGGAAGCGGGAGTACCCCGAGTCCGCGGCCGCGGCCACCAGGTCGGCGACGGTGTCGTCGGTCTGCAGCGCCACGATCTTCGACCGGGGGGTCATCAGTTCCTCGGCGGTCAGGGCGCCGAACTGCAGCGAGCGCCGTACCAGCGAGGCGGTGGCCGCATCCAGGGAGCCGCTGCGCGCCGACGAGCGCACCAACGAGATCAGTTCCTGCGGCGACCGAGCCGAGCGCAGCTCCTCGGCGGGCTCGATGCCCAGCTGGCGGACGATCCAGTTCGCCACGCCGTTCGTCAGCCGGATCGCCGGGGTGAACAGCGTCGAGAACAGCAGCTGAACGCCGACCACGGCCCGCGCGGTGGACAGCGGCCGGGCGAGGGCCAGGTATTTGGGGACCAGCTCGCCGAACACCATCGACACCGAGGTGACGACGACCAGAACCAGCAACGCCATGATGGCGTCGGCCACCCGGTCGGAAATCCCGATCGCGTCGAACCACGGGTGCGGCAGGTTGGCCAGCATCGGATCGGTCAGGTAACCAGCCGCCAAAGTGGTGGCGGAGATGCCGAGTTGGGCGCCGGACAGCTGAAACGACAACTTGTGGTGCGCGCGCCGGATCGCGCGGTCACGACGGCCGCCGCCGCGGGCGTTGGCCTCGACTGCGCTGCGGTCCAGCGTCGTCAGCGAGAACTCGGCGGCGACGAAGACGGCGTTGCCGAAGATGAGCAGGGCGATGGCCACAACGCTGATCACGGTGACGGTGGCGTTCATGAATCACCGCCGCCCGCCGGCCGACGGGCCGTTCGGGAAGGCTCCGCATCGGGGGATTCGTCCGACGACCGCCGCGCCCGAAAGCCCATGGCCTGCATGGGTGCCTGCGGCACGTCGATCCCTTCACTGCCTGGAGCCGGTGCGGACGCGGTCGCCTTCCGTCGTTGCTGATTTATGGTAGCCGGGTGGCTCCCGCCCGCGGCCGACCACCGCTTCGGGGTGCGTCCTGCCACACGGCGGCCGACCCGACTATGGGTTGCCTAACCTTACCCCGCTAGGCTGGGCGCACTATGGCGTCCGAAGCCCCACCCGAAGCCCGATCGGCCCAGATCCTGCCCCGCGAGCGCCTCGACCTCGCCGAGGAGATCGCAAGCATCGCCCGGCCCCCGCTTCCCGGGCTGGATCCGCCTTTCGCGTTGCGCGTCGCGGAGCGCGCGGACGCGGCCATGGTGTCGGAATGGATGAACCGTCCGCACCTGGCGGCGGCCTGGGAATACGACTGGCCGACGCCCCGCTGGGAGCGGCATCTCGGCGCACAACTCGACGGGACGTACTCGCTGCCGCTGCTCGGGAGCATCGGCGGCGCCGATTGCGCATACCTCGAAATATATTGGGGTGCAAAGGATCTCATTTCGCAGTATTACGACGCCGGACCCTACGACGTGGGGGTGCACGCCGCCATCGCCGACCCGGCCCTGGTGAACCGGGGGCTGGGCCTGGCGCTCCTGCCGCGGATCATCGCCAGCGTCTTCTCGGTGGAGCCGCGTTGCCGCCGGATCATGTTCGATCCCGATCACCGCAACACCGCGGCGCGCCGACTGTGCGAGGCCGTCGGATGCGCGTTCCTCGGCGAGCATGACACGACGAACCGGCGCATGTCGCTGTACGCGCTGGAACGCCCGACCCCCGACGCATGAGCGGCGTGGGCGACGCGGCGGCTCACCAGCCGAGCGGCAGCGGATGGCCCTCGGCGAAGCCCGCGGCGGACTGCACGCCGACGACGGCCCGCTCGTAGAGTTCGGTCAGGTTCGCCGCGCCGACGTAGGTGCAGGTGCTGCGCACGCCCGAGGTGATGTGGTCGATCAGGTCCTCGACTCCGCCGCGGTCCGGGTCGAGCCCCATGCGCGACGTCGAAATGCCCTCCTCGAACAGCGCTTTGCGGGCGCGGTCGAACGCGGTGTCGGCGCCGCTGCGGGCCACCACCGCGCGCTTGGACGCCATGCCGTAACTCTCCTTGTAGGGCTGGTCGTCGCGGTCGCGCATCAGGTCACCGGGCGATTCGTAGGTCCCGGCGAACCACGACCCGATCATCACGTTGGACGCCCCGGCGACCAGGGCCAAGGCCACGTCCCGCGGATGCCGGACGCCGCCGTCAGCCCAGACATGTCCGCCCAATTGCCTTGCCGCCGAGGCGCATTCGACCACGGCCGAGAATTGCGGGCGCCCCACCGCGGTCATCATCCGGGTGGTGCACATCGCCCCGGGACCCACGCCGACCTTGACGATGTTCGCCCCGGCGCCCAGCAGATCGCGGGTGCCTTCGGCGGAGACGACGTTGCCCGCCACCAGCGGCACCCCGAGCTCGAGCGATGCGACCGTGCGGATCGCGTCGAGCGTCTTGACCTGGTGCCCGTGTGCGGTATCGATGACCAGCACGTCGACACCCGCCTCGGCCAGGGAACGCGCCTTGGCCCCCACGTCGCCGTTGATGCCGACGGCCGCGCCCACCCGCAAACACCCGCGGGCGTCGACCGCCGGGGTGTAGAGCCCGGTCCGCACCGCCCCGGTGCGGGTCAGCACCCCCGCCAGCGTGCCGTCGGCGTTCGTCACCACCGCGACCCCGATCGGGGCGTGCTCGAGCAGGTCGAAGACCTTGCGCGGCTCGGTGCCGACCGGGGCCGTGACGAAATCGGTGCTGGCGACGTCGCGCACCCTGGTGAAGCGGTCCACACCGAGGCAGCTCGATTCGCTCACCAGCCCCATCGGGCGGCCCTCGAAGACGACGACGGCGACCCCGTGCGCGCGCTTGTGGATCAACGCGGTGGCATCCGACACCGAATCCTCGGGCGCCAGCACCACCGGGGTGTCGAGCACCAGATCGCGGCTCTTGACGAACTCCACCGTCTGCTGCACCGCGGTGATCGGGATGTCCTGGGGCAGGACGACCAGCCCGCCCCGCCGCGCCACCGTCTCGGCCATCCGGCGCCCGGCCACCGCGGTCATGTTGGCGACCACCACCGGGATGGTGGTGCCCGAGCCGTCGTTGGTGGACAGGTCGACATCGAAGCGTGACGCGACCTCCGACCGGTTCGGCATGACGAAGACGTCGTTGTAGGTCAGGTCGTACCCGGGTCCATGCCCGTCCAGGAATCTCATCGCAGTGCGTGTACCCCGTTATGCCTAAGCGGGCACTTCGCTGTGGTCGCCGCTCCACAGCGTGTGGAAACGCTTGTCCGGGTCGTCGTCGATGCGGCCATAGGTGTGCGCGCCGAAGAAGTCCCGCAGCCCCTGGGTCAGCGCCGCGGGGAGGCGCTCGGTGCGCAGGGCGTCGTAGTAGGACAGCGCGGAGGAGAAGCCCGGGACCGGGATGCCCAGCTGTGTGGCCGTCACGACGACGCGCCGCCAGCCGTCGATCGCGGCCTCGATCGCGCTGCGGAAGTAGGGGGCGACGATCAGCGTCGGCAGGTCGGGGTCCTCGTCGAACGCCTCCTTGATGCGGTTGAGGAACTTCGCCCGGATGATGCATCCGCCGCGCCAGATGGTGGCGAGATCGCCCGGGGTGATGCCCCAGTCGTATTCGGCGCTGCCGGCCTGGATCTGGTTGAAGCCCTGCGCATACGCGATGATCTTGGACGCGTACAGGGCCTGCCTGATGTCCTCGGTGAACTGCTGGTTGTCATCCGGCTTCCGGCCCAATTCTCCCGAGGCCAGCCCGGTCGTGGCCTTGCGCTGGGTCACCGAACCCGACAGCGCGCGGGCGAACACGGCCTCGGCGATGCCGGTGACCGGGACGCACAGGTCGAGGGCGGACTTCACGGTCCAGCGGCCGGTGCCCTTCTGCTCGGCCTCGTCGAGGATGACGTCGACGAGAGGCTTGCCGGTTTTCGCGTCGGTCTGGCGCAACACCTGCGCGGTGATCTCGACCAGGAAGCTGTCCAGGTCGCCGGAGTTCCACTCGTCGAAGACGTCGGCGATCTGCCCGGCGGTCTTGCCGAGCCCGTCGCGCAGCAGCTGGTAGGCCTCGCCGATGAGCTGCATGTCCGAGTACTCGATGCCATTGTGCACCATCTTGACGAAGTGGCCCGCGCCGTCGGGGCCGATGTGCGTGCAGCACGGAACGCCGTCGACGTGGGCGGAGATCTCCTCGAGCAACGGGCCCAGCGACTTGTAGGACTCGGCGGGGCCGCCGGGCATGATCGACGGGCCGTTGAGCGCGCCCTCCTCGCCACCGGAGATTCCGGCGCCGACGAAGTGCAGCCCGCGCTCCCGCATCGCCTTCTCGCGGCGAATGGTGTCGGTGTAGAGAGCGTTGCCGCCGTCGATGATGATGTCGCCTTCCTCCATGGCGTCGGCGAGCTCGTTGATGACGGCGTCGGTGGGGTCGCCGGCCTTGACCATGATGAGTACGCGGCGCGGCTTCTCCAGGGCGGCCAGGAATTCCGCGATGGTCTCCGACCGCACGAATGTGCCCTCGTCACCGTGCTCTTTGAGCAACGCGTCGGTCTTGGCGACAGACCGGTTGTGCAGCGCCACGGTGTAGCCGTGCCGGGCGAAATTGCGCGCGATGTTCGACCCCATCACCGCCAGGCCGGTGACACCGATTTGCGCGGTAGCGGTTGGTGAATCGTCCGACGAACCCATGTCTTCGCCTCTCAAGTCTTCAGAACGTTGCCGAAAAGCTTTCCGTCACACTGTGGCACAGCGGACATGCGCCCGCCCGCGGTGATGGCTCCGCCTTGGTTCAGAGGTTGAACAGCCGCCGCAGCTCGGTGAGCCACGGAACGGCGAGCGCGACGGTGGGCACCACGAACACGGCGACCGCGGCCAGGTATGCGGCCGCCGACAGCGCCAGGCTGTTGCCACACCCACACAACCGGCGCACGCGGACCACGGTGCTGGTACCGCCCGCGGCCAGCGCACCCGACGGCGCGTGCCCCGCCGCGCACGCGACCAGGGCCCGCGCCAACGGAGCGCGGCCTTCCGCGCGCACGGCGGCGTCGTCGGCGAGGAGTTCGACGAGCAGCTGCACCGCGCCGAGCGCGTTGGCGCTACGCACCAGCCGCGGGAACGCGGCGTGCACCGCGGTGAAGGCCTCCAGAACGAGGTCGTGGCGGGCCCGCAGATGCGCGCGCTCGTGGGTGAGGATCGCCGCGACCTCGGCGTCGGCGAGGGTGTTGAGCGCGCCCTCGCTGACCACCACCCGGCTGCGCACGCCGGGCAGGCAGTAGGCGAGCGGCTGCGGAACGTCCAACACGCGCAGGTCGCGCGTGCGGGCGCAGGGCTGGGGGAGCGTCGCCCCGTGGCCGACGCCGACCAGATCCACCACCATGCGGTGATGGGCCCGCCGCCGCCGATTCGCGATGGCCACCCGGACCACGGCGACCACCAATCGGGCTCCGACCAGCACGGTCAACGCGAATACGCCGATGTATGCCGCCCACAGCGGCCACCCCAGCCGGCCCGCGTCGCCGAGGATGCTGGCGGTGGGCCGCCCGTCGGGACCGGGCATCAGCAGCCGCGTGGCGATCGCGATGCCGGCGCTGAAGGCGGAGAGGACCGCGGCCAGCGCGACGGCCTGCCACAACACCATCGCGGCGCGGGGTGCGCGCAGCGGCCAGCTCGCGCGTGCCAACAGGGCCGGCACCGGACCGACCAGCAGCACCGCGAGGATGGTGAAGGCCAGCGCGGACACGCTGTCAGTCTCCCTCAGTCCTCCGTCGACGCGCCAGCAGATGACACGTTATTGCGGTGATTGGTTTCCAGTTCGGCGAGCGCGCGCCGCAGCGCGTCCGCTTCGTCGGCGCCCACCCGCTCGACGAAATGGACCAGTGCGGCCTGCCTGCCGCCGGAATCCTCTGCCTGGGACAGCGCGTCGACCATCAGCCCGGCGACCAGTTCGTCGCGGCCGTGCACGGGTGCGTACCGGTGCGCGCGGTCGTCGCGGATCTGGGAAACCAGATTCTTTTTGGCCAGCCTTTGCAGCACGGTCATGATCGTCGTGTAGGCAAGGTCGCGTCGCGCCGACAGTGCGTCGTGTACCTGGCGGACCGTTTGAGGTTCCGGCGTGGACCACAGATGGTCCATCACGGCGCGCTCCAGATCCCCCAGCCGGGTCAGTTTCGCCATAGTGCGTTCTCTCCTGAGCGTCGACAACATCGTACTCCCGGTTTACTACCGACGGTCGTACCGGAGCTGCTCAACCCGCCACCAAACGAGAGCTTGCGAAATTAGGGCAGCCTTGCCTATGCTAACCGAGTCGAGCGAACAGCGACCGCGGCAGAGTCCTGAGGGCTGCAGTGACCCCCGGTCTACTCGATCGGCGAGCCCCGTGCCCAACGGCACGGGGCTCAGCCGTTTCAAGGGACGATGGTGTAGACACAGAACGTGCCACAGCCTCCGGAGACGACCATTTCGACGGATTTCACCGCGCCCTTCGACCAGGAGATCGGGCTGCGATTCACCGAACTCGGTCCCGACGGCGCCCGCGCCGAGCTCGAGGTCACCCCCAAGTTGTTGCAGCCGATGGGCCTGGTGCACGGCGGCGTCTACTGCTCGATCATCGAGAGCATGGCCAGCGTGGCCGCCTACACCTGGCTCGCCACCCGCGGCGGAGGCAACGTCGTGGGAGTCAACAACAACACCGATTTTCTGCGTTCCATCGGCTCGGGCATGGTGTACGGCAAAGCCGAACCGATCCACCGCGGCCGGCGCCAACAGCTGTGGCTGGTCACCATCACCGACGCCGACGACCGGGTGGTCGCCCGGGGCCAGGTGCGGCTGCAGAACCTCGAGGCGTAGGCGAACCGGCGTCGAGCGTGGCCGGGCGGTCACGCCCCCGGGCGCCGTGGCAGGATTCCAGAGCGTGCTCCTGACGCCGCACGAACAAGAGCGATTGCTGTTGTCCTACGCCGCCGAACTGGCACGTCGCCGCCGCGCCCGGGGCCTGCGGCTGAATCATCCGGAGGCGGTTGCCATCATCACCGACCACATTCTCGAAGGCGCGCGCGACGGCCGCACCGTCGCCGAGCTGATGGCCAGCGGCTGCGGGGTGCTCAGCCGCGACGACGTGATGGAGGGGGTGCCGGAGATGCTGTCCGACGTGCAGGTGGAAGCGACGTTCCCCGACGGCACCAAACTGGTCACCGTCCACCACCCGATCCCATGATTCCCGGCGAAATCCTCTACGGCAGCGGCGATATCGACATCAACGCGGACGCGGAGCGGATCGAGCTGCGGATCGTCAACACCGGTGACCGGCCGGTACAGGTCGGCAGCCACGTGCACCTTCCGCAGGCCAATGCGGCGCTCTCGTTCGACCGCGCCGCCGCCCACGGCTACCGGCTGGACATTCCGGCGGCAACCGCCGTGCGATTCGAACCCGGTGTGGCCCAACAGGTCCGGCTGGTCCCACTGCGCGGCCGCCGCGAAGTGCATGGCCTGAGCCTGACCCCGCCCGGACAGCTCGACGCCTGATGTCGAGCGTGTCGCGAGAACGCTACGCCCAGCTTTTCGGCCCCACCGCCGGTGACCGGATCCGGCTGGCCGACACCGACCTTCTGGTGGAGATCACCGAAGACCGCAGCGGGGGACCGGGGCTGGCCGGTGACGAGGCGGTGTTCGGCGGCGGCAAGGTGCTGCGCGAGTCGATGGGCCAGGGACGCGCCACCCGGGCCGAGGGCGCACCCGACACGGTGATCACCGGTGCGGTCATCATCGACCACTGGGGAATCATCAAGGCCGACATTGGGATTCGTGACGGCCGCATCTCGGCGATCGGCAAGGCGGGCAACCCCGACACCATGACGGGGGTGCACCCGGACCTGGTCGTCGGGCCGTCCACCGAGGTCATCGCCGGCAATGGCCGGATCGTCACCGCGGGCGCCATCGACTGCCACGTGCACCTGATCTGCCCGCAGCTCATGGCCGAGGCGCTCGGCGCCGGGATCACCACGATCATCGGCGGCGGCACCGGGCCGGCCGAGGGCACCAAGGCCACCACCGTGACCCCGGGCGCATGGCACCTGGCCAGGATGCTGGAGGCGCTCGACGGCTGGCCGGTGAACTTCGCACTGCTGGGCAAGGGGAACACGGTCAGCGCCGAAGGGCTGTGGGAGCAATTGCGCGGCGGCGCTTCGGGTTTCAAGCTGCACGAGGACTGGGGGTCCACGCCGGCGGCGATCGACGCCTGCCTCACCGTTGCCGACGCCGCCGGCGTCCAGGTGGCGCTGCACACCGACACCCTCAACGAGATGGGGTTCGTCGAAGACACCCTGGCCGCGATCGCGGGGCGGTCGATCCACACCTATCACACCGAGGGCGCCGGTGGCGGCCACGCGCCCGACATCATCACCGTCGCGGGCAAGCCCAACGTGTTGCCCAGCTCGACCAATCCGACTCGGCCGCATACGCGTAACACCCTCGACGAGCACCTCGACATGCTGATGGTCTGCCATCACCTCAATCCCCAGGTGCCCGAGGACCTGGCCTTCGCCGAGAGCCGGATCCGGCCGTCGACCATGGCGGCGGAAGACGTGCTGCACGACATCGGCGCGATCTCGATGATCGGCAGCGACTCACAGGCGATGGGCCGCATCGGGGAGGTGGTGCTGCGCACCTGGCAGACCGCCCATGTGATGAAGCGCCGTCGCGGCGCGCTGCCCGGCGACGGTGCGGCCGACAATCTGCGGGCACGACGCTACGTCGCGAAATACACCATCTGCCCGGCGATCGCCCACGGCCTCGACCAGGAGGTCGGCTCCGTGGAGGTGGGCAAGCTCGCGGATCTGGTGCTGTGGGAACCCCCGTTCTTCGGGGTCCGCCCGCACGCGGTGCTCAAGGGCGGCATGCTCGCGTGGGCGGCGATGGGGGACGCCAACGCGTCGATCCCGACGCCCCAGCCGGTGCTTCCGCGCCCGATGTTCGGGGCCGCCCCGGCAGCCGCGGCCACGACGTCCGTGCATTTCGTTGCGCCGCAAGCGATCGAGGCCGGCCTGGCCGAGCGGCTCGCGGTCACCCGGCGGCTGTCCCCCGTTCGGAACACCACCGGGCTCGGCAAGGCGGACCTGCCGCTCAACGACGCGCTGCCCGACATCGAAGTGGACCCGGACACGTTCACCGTGCGGATCGACGGCGAGGTCTGGCAGGAGGACCCGCCGGCCGAACTGCCGATGGCGCAACGCTACTTCCTGTTCTGACGTCCATGTCCGCACTCGCGACGCTGCTCGCCCTGGCCGATTCCCGACTGCCGGCCGGCGCTCACGTGCACTCGGGCGGCGTGGAGGAGGCGGTCACCAGCGGCCTGGTGACCAACCTGGATACGTTGGAAGCCTTCCTGCGCCGCCGGATTCGCACCTCCGGGCTGGTCTTCGCGTCGATCGCGGCGGCGGTCCACCGCGGCGAGCTGAATCCCGATGCGGCCGACCGGGAGACCGATGCCCGCACGGCGGCCCCGGCCGCCCGGGAAGCATCGCGCAGCCAGGGCCGCGGACTGGCGCGGCTGGCGCGGCGGGTCTGGCCGGACGCCCCCTGGGACGACCTCGGCGCCCAGCCGCACCTGCCCGACGCGGCGGGGCGGGTGGGTGCCGTGAGCGGGCTGGTCCCCGAGCAGACCGCCCTGGCGATCACCTACACCACGATGACCGGCTCGGCGACGGCCGCCCAGCGGCTGCTTGCTCTGGACCCGGCCGAGGTTGCCGCGTGCACGTTTCGGCTGGCGGACCTGTGCGAGCGCACCGCCACCGAGGCGGCCGCCGGGCTGGCCGACTTGTCCGACCCGTTGCTCGACACGCTCGCGCAACGCCACGCTGAACGGGAACGTCCGCTCTTCGTGTCCTGAAGACCGGATGACTGATCCCACGAGGTACCTTCTTGGGCAGCGACTGCAAATTCGCGCACGGCCGGCCGGCGCGTCCGGTCTTCGGTCATGTTCTGAAAGGCCCCGCATGTCAACACATCTGCACACACACAGCCATACACACGTCGAGCGGCCGCGACGGGTCCGGCAACCGGGGGAGCCGCTGCGCATCGGCGTCGGCGGCCCGGTCGGCTCGGGCAAGACGGCGCTGGTCGCCGCGCTGTGCCGGCAGCTGCGCGACGAGCTGTCGCTGGCGGTGCTGACCAACGACATCTACACCACCGAGGACGCCGACTTCCTGCGCAGGCATGCGGTGCTGCCTGACAACCGGATCGCGGCCGTGCAAACCGGTGGGTGCCCGCACACCGCGATCCGCGACGACATCACCGCCAACCTCGACGCGATCGACGATCTGATCGCCGCGCACGATCACCTGGACCTCATCCTGGTCGAGTCCGGCGGCGACAACCTGACGGCCACCTTCTCCTCCGGTTTGGTGGACGTGCAGATCTTTGTCGTCGACGTCGCCGGCGGCGACAAGGTGCCGCGCAAGGGCGGCCCCGGGGTGACCTACTCGGACCTGTTGGTAGTCAACAAGACTGACCTTGCACCGCTCGTCGGAGCCGACCTGCAGGTGATGGCCGACGACGCCAACGCGGTGCGCGGCGGTCGGCCGACGGTGTTGCAGTCCCTCACCGACGACCCTGCTGCCTCGCAGGTGCTGGCTTGGGTCCGCGCGCAATTGCGCGAGGCGGCAACCGTGTGATGCGGTCGCGGGTCCTGGTGGTCGCGTATCCGAACCGGCTACCGCGCATCGAGTGCGCCGGCGCCGTGGCCGCCCGCTGCACCGCGCCCGATACCGTCCATCTCGTGTCGGCGGCCGCCACGCCATTGGGTGGCGACAGCATCGACTTCCGCGTCATCGTCGAAGGCGGCGCCCGCCTAAAACTCCGCAGCGCCGCCGCCACCGTGGCGTTGCCCGGAGCCAATGTTCCTACCTCGCACGCCCATTGGGACGTGAAAGTGACTGGAAGCCTCGACATCGATTTGGAGCCCACGGTGGTCGCCGCCGACGCCCGCCACGTGTCCGGCGCCGACTTCTGCTTGCGCGACGGCGCCCAGGTGCGCTTTCGGGAGCGGGTGCAGGTCGGCAGATACGACGAGCGCCACGGCTTTTGGTCGGGATCCCTGCGCGCCGACTGTGACGGTCGCCCACTGCTGCGCCACCGCGTGGAGCTGGGTGCCGGATCGCCGGCCGATGACATCATCGCGGCGCCTCGTGCGTCGATCCACGAATTGCGCTACCCCGAAACGGCTTTCCCGGACACGCCGGTCGACGCCGGTGCGACCGTGCTGTCGCTGGCCGGCGGCGGCCTGCTGAGTACGTGGCAGGCCGACCGGCTGGGTGGCTAGCTGGCGCGTTTGGCGGTCGCCGGCCGTTTGGCTTCCGCCGCGAGCACCGCGAGTTGCTCGAGACGGGTGCGGGCGAATGCCTGCTGTTCGGTGATGGTCAGCTGGCCGCGCCGGGTGCTCAGGAAGGTCACCGTCCACGACAGCAGCGTGCTGACCTTGGTCTTGAATCCGACCAGGTAAACCAGGTGCAGCACCAACCACATCAGCCAGGCGATGAAGCCGCTGAACTCCAGGGGACCGATCTTGGCCACCGCCGAGAACCGCGAAACGGTGGCCATGGAACCCTTGTCGAAATACTGGAACGGCTCACGCTCGGCCGGATCGGCCCCGCCGAGTTCGGCTTTGAGCGTGTTGGCGACGTACTTGGCGCCCTGGATAGCGCCCTGGGCCACGCCCGGAACGCCCTCGACGGCCGCCATGTCGCCGACGACGAACACGTTCGGGTGCCCCGGGACGGACAGATCCGGTAGCACCTTGACCCGCCCGGCCCGGTCAAGCTCCACCGAGGACTGCTCGGCGAGGTCGCGGCCCAGCCCACTGGCCTGCACGCCGGCGGACCACAC
>NZ_LZJG01000266.1:0-60165 GCF_001667785.1 Mycobacterium sp. E3247
GGCGGTCACGGAATCGGGCGAGCGCTAGCAGAAGAACTCGCCGCGCGGGGCGCAAGGGTCGTCGTCGCCGACCTCAACGGCGAACGCGCGCAGAAGATCGCCACCCGCGTCGGAGGCATCGCCGTGCGCAGCGACGTCGGCTCCCCTGACTCCATCACCGCCCTTGTCGCCCGTGCCGAAGACATCTTCGGGCCGGTCGCCGTGTTTTGCTCGAATGCAGGATTCAGCGACACCGGAGACGGGCTGACCGAGTCGCCCGAGGAAATCCGTCGAATCGTCGACGTAAACCTGCTCGCCCACGTCTGGGCTGCGCAGGAAGTGCTTCCCGGCATGTTGGAACGTGGCGAAGGCTGGCTCATTCAAACCATCTCGTCTGCGGCATTGATCACCGGACCATCCTTCATGGGCTATACCCTGAGTAAACACGGAGCCCTCGGGTTCGCCGAATGGCTGGCCCTGAACTATGCCCACCGAGGCATCCAGGTCACCTGCCTGTGCCCGAACGCCGTCAACACCGGAATGCTCGGCCGCAACGAGGACGACGAAAGCATCGGGGCGACACAAGATCTCATTGCCCTTGGCGACGTGGTCGAGCCTGAGGACTGCGCCAGGCTGACGCTTGACGCCGCCCAGGCCGGAAAGTTCTTAGCACTACCCCACCCCCGCGTCGGGGAGTCATTCCTGCGCAAAGCCACCGATTACGACGCATGGCTGCAACGCACCAACCAGCGGCTGCAGCGGATGAACACCGGCGGTCAATCCATTCGTTGAGAACTTCGCAGCGACGAATTGACCGTCTTTCGATCCTCGCGGACTGCCGGTAATTCAAGTCCACGCGAAGGTCGGCGCTGATGTCCTTCTCTCGATCGACGATCTGCAGATAGCCGTCGCGGAGGAATGCCGAAAGTCGCTGGTGTTAGCCATATTTCACAACGAGTCGCGGCCGCGGCAATAATTTGTGATACTGCCTGCCTCGTACCACTGCTGTAATTGATGTTTGAGAACTTTGCCTGTGCTCGTCCGCGGCAGCGTCGCAGCGATCATCCACTCGACGGGCCGTTTGTAGCGGCTCAGCCGCTTCGCGACGAACGTGCTGAGGTCGTCTACGTCAACAGTCGCGCCGGCGGCGGGCAGCACCACAGCAACGACTCGCTCCCCCAGTCGGGTGTCGGGCACTCCGAAGACTGCCGCTTCGGCAACCGATGGGTGGGCCGTGATGACATGTTCGACCTCGGCGGGGTAGACATTTTCGCCTCCACGGATGATCACATCTCGAATCCTCCCGCGAAACGTCACGATGCCGTGGTCATCCATCGAACAGAGATCACCGGTGTGCATCCAACCGGCGTCATCGGTCGCAGGCTCAAGGGCACCGTCGTCCCTCAGGTAACCAGACATCGTGAGCGGGCCGCGGACACACAATTCGCCAACCATCCCTGTTGCCAGAAGTGAACCGTTGGGGTCGCAGATGTAGTAATCGCGGCCCGGCACACAGTGTCCAAGCGTCCGAAGTCGCAGTTCAATCGGGTCCGAGGGCGCGCTCGTCACCATGCCAGGGGCCTCACTTTGGCCATAACTCACCACGAACTTCACATTTAGACGACGCTCCATCTCCTCGATAAGCCCGGAGTCGACCGCTGTTGCACCAGTCATCACGATGCGCACGGACGCGAAGTCAGATGGCGAGACATCCGGCAGGGCGAGTATGTCGGCCAGCATGGTGGGCACTGATCCTATCGCCGCCGGCGCGAATTCACGGATCGCGCGCAAGGCACTGACGCTATCGAAGCGCTCGATGATTACGTACGTGCCAGCGACAGCCGAGGCCAACAGCAGACCAGTCACGCTGCCGCCGACATGATGCAAGGGCAGTGGATTCAGGAAAATGTCACCGGGCTGGAGCCCAACTGCATCGACAAACAGCCGCGCCGTATTCAGCACCGCTTGATGTGACAGGACAGCGGCCTTGGGTAGCCCGGTGGTGCCCGATGTGAACTGCACAAGAAACTCATCCGCCCCGGTACGCCCGCCGACGTACGATGTGGACTTCCACGACGCCGCGTCGTAGTCAGCGATGTCGTGCACCACCGGGCGGACTGAAATCGTCTCGGCGACGCGCCCGATCCTTTGTAGCACCTCGCGATCGCCGAAGCGCTTCGAAGCCAAGACGAGTCCCGCCCGCGAGAGCGAAAGCATGTGGGCAACTTCAGCGTCAGCTGATGACGGGCTGATTGGGACGACGGTCATTCGCGCGATCGCGCATCCGAACATCGCGACGATCCAGTCGACCGAATTCGGCGCGACGATAGCGGTCCGCGCACGCCGTGGATTCAGTTCAAGGAAGGTAGCGGCGGCCGCGCAGGCACGCGAATGCACCTCGGCCCATGACATGGTATGGGGACCTGTCTCGTCGAGCCAGCGCAATGCCGGATCCTGGCCGCAGTCGCGGGCTAGGCGAGCGAGTGCCTGATCAATGGTTTCCTCGGACAGGGCGACCGAGTCGGTGGCACGCACGTACGACTGGCCAGGCTGTGGGAGCGCGCCGAGGGCAGGCCCTTTGGCGGCGCCTGCCGTCGTGGCCTCAGTCATTTGTCAGCTGCTTCTGCGTGGATTCCCAACCGCTCATGGCAAGGCCCACCGTAGCGAAGATTCGATAGGTCAAAGGATTCTTGGCAATCGTTGACAGGCGACCTCATTCGAGTGAGTATATAGCGATCACTAACTAATGGCGACGTTACGGTGAGGGCAGGCGCGCAGTGACCGATCTAACGCAACAGGCCGCCAACGGCGACTACCTCGTTACGGGCAGCAATTCCGACAACGGCCGGGTGCGCGACGACTTCGTGCCGAAGGAACCCTATTACGAGAAGAACTTCGTCGACCTGGAGAAGCAACGGTTGTGGCCGCAGGTGTGGCAGGTTGCCTGCCGCGAGGAGGAGATTCCGAACGCGGGCGACTACGTGAGCTACGAGATCGGCGACGAGTCGATCGTCGTCATCCGAATCGATGAGGGGACGGTTCGGGCCTACTACAACGTATGCCAGCACCGAGGCCGTCGCCTCACCGAGGGATGCGGGAATGCCAAACACTTCTACTGCCGGTTTCATGGCTGGCGGTGGAACCTGGACGGCAGCCCGCGTGAGGTCCTCGACCGTGCCGACTACGGGGATAGCCTTCAGGATCAAGACATTCGACTGAAGACAGTCCACGTCGAGACATGGGGCGGGTTTGTGTTCGTCACGATGGAAAGGTCCCCCGAGCCGTTGCGGGATTACCTGTCACCGGTACCGGAAATCTTTGACGGTTTCGAGTTCGAAAAATTGCGGTATCGCTGGTACAAAACGGTTGTTCTACCGTGCAATTGGAAAACGGTGCTAGAGGCGTTCAACGAGGGCTATCACGTCTCAGCGACGCATCCTCAGCTGTTGCGCTTCGCCGATGACTGGACGGTCGGCGAAGCGTTCGGCAAGCACGGGATGTTCACCTACCCCCCGGACAATAGACCGCTGGGTTTCCCGTCGCGCCGGTTGGGTGGCGAAGTGCCGAAGGATCTGCGCCACGGGCTCTTCGGATTTCTCGAGCTCATGGAGCGAGACCTTCGAGCCATCTACACCACCCGCGATTACGAGGCCGCCAAGCGGTTGTTGACCGATGTTCCCGCCGACGAGGAACCGATGACCGTCATGATGAAGCTGATGACCTTTCAGCGCGAGGCAGCGCTGGAAAGCGGCGCCGGGTGGCCGGACGGCTTAACCTTCGAGAACATTGTTCGCGCTGGAATGGACTGGCATATATTCCCGAATCTCATCGTGTTGCCCTATATGGACGGGGCCCTATGGTATCGGGCGCGTCCCAACGGCGATGACCCTGATTCGTGTGTGTTCGATGTCTGGTCACTGGCTCGCTATCGCCCGGGTGGTGAGCCGCCACTGGAGCGACAGTTCTTCAGAGATTGGCGCGAGCACGATGATTGGGGCGGAATTCTGCCTCAGGACTTCCAGAATCTCGGTGAGGTCCAACGGGGAATGAAGTCACGAGGTTTTGTGGGCGCCCGGACGAATCCAGTGCAGGAAAAACCTATCTCGAACTTCCACCGTGTTCTTCACGAGTATCTCGGGATACCGACATATCCCACCGGGCGAAGAGCAAACCGTCGGTGAGGAATCTATGTGGTAATCCCCCAGTTCGACCACACTCGTCTGAGCGCAACCCGACGCTCCGGGCGGTCGTTCAAGATCAGGCGATCCTTGCCCTCCGCCTGACAGCTTCGGAGGCACGCGTAGTTCCGTTGCGGAACTGGCATCTGGTGATGAACGCTAGGATGAATCTGAGATTCCCTGCAGGGTGTAGGCGGTGAGTTCATCCACGAGCCGTCGCTCGCTGAGTCTTGGGCCGCCCGCGAAGAGAACATCCGCATGAATGACGGTCGACAACACCATGCCAAAAGTAAGTCTCACCGTCGTTGCGGCATCCCGGCTTGGAATGCCATATTCGCGCGTGGCCTCCCGAACTATGTTTTCCAGACGCGCGAACAACTCATTGAGCCGTAAGGCCGTGCTCGGATGGTGCGCCTTCGCTGACAGTAAGGCGACTAGCAGTGCGCGATTTTCTTCGAAGAAGGCGTAGAGCATCGCGATGTACTCGCGAGCAATATCCTCGACCGACTCGCCGCGGGCACCGCGTTCTGACCAGCGGACGGCGTACTGGTCAATGAACTGTTCGAAGGTATCGAGAACCGCCCCGTCGAAGAGTCCCGCTTTGGTGCCGAAATAGCGGAATATTAGGACCTCGGCCACCCCGGCTCGAATCGCTATGTCCTTCGTCGATGTCCCCGCGTAACCCTTTTCGGCAAAGGCTTCACGCGCGGCCGTGGCCAACAGTTCACGCACTTCGGCGCCCGATCGGCGGTGGCGGACCGGGCGCGTCGATGGCGTGCTAGCCAATTCGCCTCCATGTGGCGTCAGTGGCACCGAGGCGCCAGCCATATCCGACTATCAGGTCGACCTCGCAGTTCGTCAACCATTCACCTGCTCGTCCGACTCCCAACCTCTAGACCTACCCATCACAGCGGAGGCAAGGATCTGATGCCGGAGACCGTCGAACACCATGTCACCCGGTCTCTGTCTCGGATTGCGCCCCTTCCAGCATGTAGCCGCATAACTGGTCGACCACCTGCTCACGCGTTTGATCCGCATGTGACGGTGATGGGAACAGCATGTCGGCGTGCAATGCAGCTGACATAACCAGTCCGAAGCTCAGCCGGGTGGTGAGCGCGGGGTTCCTCATGGGTAAGCCGAACACTATCGTCGCTTCGAACGTCCGTTTCTGCAATCGCGCGAACAACTCATCGAGGCGCGAAGCGACCGCAGGGCGATGAGCTCTGGCCGCCAATAGCGCATCGAAGAGTTGGCGATTCTGCTCGAAGAATCTGTAAAGTAAGTCCACATATTCACGCACCCTGTCCTCTAACGGCTGCTCAGCCACTTGGCGGTGCTCCTCCCACTTGGAGAGGTATGCATCAACGAACTGCTGGAACGGGGCAAGCACAGCCTCCTCGAAAAGCCCGTCCTTATTTCCGAAGTGGCGAAACAACAAAACCTCTGCGACTTTTGCCCGACGCGATATCTCCTTGGTCGACGCCCCGGCGTAGCCGCGTTCAGCGAAAACCTCTAGGCCTGCCTGGAGCAACCGCGCCCGTACTTCGTCGCCCGTTCGCCGGACGCGCTTTGCATTGCGATGCCGCTCGAGGCTCATGCCGCAATCACCAACCCGCCAGCCCCGAGCGGGGCACCCGGAGAGCGGACACCATCCCGCACCAGCGTTCGAAGGTCCACGCCACCCAATCTAGACATACCGGGGATTCTTCGATTGGCGGGGAAACCCCGGTCGGTCCTAGTCTGGCGATACGCGCGGCCGATCCACAGTTAGCCTGTGTTGACCGTCGACGAAGTCAGTCGGTGTGCAGCGCAAGCCCCTGTGCGTTGAAGAAGAACCCGCCTGCAGTGATCAACGCCCGCCGCGCATTCGGCACTTGGCGCTCCCCTGCCAACCCCTGCAGCTGATGAACTGCCTCACGAATGTGCCCTGATGCTTGAGTCGCCCCCTCCGAGAGCGATCCGCCGTGGGGGTTGACGGGAATCTTGCCATTGATCAGCACTCGGCCCTCGGCCGCGTCCCAGTGCTGACGTAGGAAATTGCCCGCCTCTCCCGGTTTACACCAGCCGACATTCTCCATCCAGTTCAAAGTGATCGGGGTGAAGCCGTCGTAGGGAAAGTAGACGTCGATGTCGTCAATCCAGAAGTCACTTTTCGCTTTCAGGGTGTTCACCACGACGTGCTGGCCATTGTGCCTCAGGCTCAGGGTCTGGTCCTCCTCGTTGGGCGCGACCTGCCCGAGTACGGCAGCATTAATTAGCACCGCCGGCAATGCCAGATCACGGGCACGTTCGGTGGTGGTGACAATGAAAGCGTCACCACCGTCGACGGCAGGATCCATATCGTAGAGACACAACGGCTCGCGAATCAGCCTCGCCCCGAGGTACTCATCCATCGTGAGCGGATCACGCATCGCCGCAGCGGGATTGCGCGCCGCGTTAGCACGAGCGTTGAGGGCGACAAGCCCGAAATCCTCACGCGGCACATCGTATTCGTAAATGTACCGAGAAGCCCAGCCGGTGTATCCGACGGCACCCGCCATCGTCTCGGGACCCGGTTTCGGATCGCCGAGTCCCGAAGTCGCGATGCGCCGAAACGGATCCTTCCATGCCCCGCCGCTGTTCCACATCGCGCGATAAGCCGCGTGATAAACCAGTACGGTTTCGCACAGGCCGGAATAGACGGCGGCGGCGGCGGTGGCGACATGGTCGACAAGGGGAATCATCGGATTTCCCGACCACGTGAGCCGCGGCAGGCCCAGCACCGATTGCAGTTCATTAGCCGATGGCCAACTGCCACATAGGCCATCGATCTCGTCCTTGGTCAGGCCACAAGCCCGAATGACCTCGATGGCGGCTTGTGCCGCCAGTGACGTCTGGCTGCGACCCGAATTCGCGGCCACAAAACCGGTCGTAGCCGCGCCCGCAATCGCGACGTGATCCTTCATCGAGTTAATGGGCTTTCCGCTCATGATCCGGTGTCGCTCAACTCGAAGACAGGCATCGGCGACCCATGACGGTCGATCCACGCTAGGTTCACGCGCGCACCGATTCGGATCGCGTCGTTGGGCGCACCGACGACCGTGGAGGTGAACCGTAGACCGCGTTGCTCGTCCAACTCGATCGTCACGACCGGGTAGGGCGTCGAATAGTCCACACCCGGCGCGGGTGAGCCCTGGTGAAGGAATATCGCCATGAAGATCTCTCCGCCCCCGACAACGGGAGTCGACCGCAGGTCAGACGACCAGCAATCCGGGCACACCGGCTTGGGCGGCGCATGCCACCGCCCGCAGTCTTGGCAGCGATTAATCAGGAGCTCTCGGCGCAAGCGCCCGCGGTAGTGCTCCGCATTGTCATGCGTGACGGGCTCGCCGGGGAAACGCTCGACCAATTCGTCGTCACTGATCACCATCGATAGAACTCCTCTTCGGTCCACCGCACAAAATGTCGGCTTGACAACCTTACGCTGTAACGTCTGAGCAGCTTGGTGGCGTGTGCCAGAGAAGCTTCGGCGCACGTGTGCCCAGATTCAGGACGTCGACGAGTCAGCGGCCGCCAGCAGCGGCGCCACCCGGTTGCAGATGGTTTCGATGTTGCGTATCACCGGCTTCTCGTCCATTCCGCCGATTGACGCCCACAAGAACACCGTCTTCACGGGGGCATCGCCGATCGACGCGCGAACACGCTCGGCGACGAATTCCGGTGTGCTATAAAGAAATGAGCCCAACGGCCCTGCTGGGCCTTCCTTATTCATAATGCGGTTCAGGTCGACCGGCTTGGGTACGTCCCGTCCCGTCCCTTCGACACTGTGGCGGCGGTAGGTGTCGAACTGGTGACTGAGATGCTCGGACACCATGGGCCAATCTCGCTCCGGATCGTCGCTGACCCAGCCTTGGATAGCACCGCCCATCACACCAGCGCTGACGGGGTGGCCGCCTTCGATGAGGCCGGCGCGGTACTCCTCCCACAACGCGCCGTCGGCCGATAGGAGCCGCTCTCCCAGCAAGCCGGCGCGCCGGGCGCCCTGCGGGCCCTGGTATCCCATCCAGATAGGGAGCTGAGGTTGTACCGGTGCCGGTGTCACCCCGCCGGGCGCCCATAGCTCACGCAACCTGCGTGCTGTGTCGTCGGTGCGCGCGAAGCGGTTCTTCAGATTCGTGTCGAAGAGGTCGAATTCAGGTACGCGGTAGCCTGCTCCGAGACCCAGATCGAGACGCCCGCCAGATCTTAGATCCACGCAGGCGGACTGCTCGGCGATCTCCACGGGATGGTGCAGTGGGGTGATCACGATCCCGATACCGAGGCGGATCCGCGTTGTCCTGGCCGCGACGGCGGCGGCAAACGTGAGCGGATTGGACATGTAGTCGTCGTCGAAGAGGTGGTGTTCGGTGAACCAGGCCGATGCGGCGCCCAATCGCTCGGCTTCCTCGCACGCCTCGATTGTGAATCGGTACAGATACGCGGGGTCCTTGCGCCACCGCGCCGGATTACGAAGGTCGAAGTAAACGCCGACGTCGATGGACCTGGAATGTTGCGGCACGTGCGGTCCGTCGGCTGGCGCTTCGACCACGAGGCTACCGGCGTCGCGACTCGCAGACGAGCCCTGGGCAAATTCCGTCACATCAACCCTTCCATGCAGCCTCCGTCATAAAACGTGGATAGTGAAACAGCATTCATAGCTGGTTGCCCGATGTCGTCCGAAGAGAGTTAACAAATGCATCCTAACGCACAACTATACGGTGTATAGATACGGTGTACCATTCAGGAGCCACGATGGGGCGCAACGGGATCCGCCCCACGGAGTTGCCAATCACCCGAAGCGGAATCGACAGGCGAGCCGACAGCCATGTTCTGCAAACGTACGCCTTGGCGCCCGCTTGAGCACCAGCGAGTAAGTTCGTCGAGATCGGTGAATCAGCTATATTATTCATTCCAAATGTGATCGCTGGCGCGGCGGCAATGGAGCATTACCACGGGAAGGACCTCGATGGGCACCACAGCGGAGATGGCTATCGTTGGCGTTGGCCTGTATCGATTCGGCCACTACCCCGATCGGTCGGCGCTGGAGATGGGCGGCTTGCTTGCCAATAGTGAGCCGGTAGGCGCATCAGGCCTGCGGCAGTTCCATGAGCTTGTGCAAAAATTGCGCGGCGCAGCCTGACACCGCCATGTGCGAACAACCGAAGGTCGGACTGTCTCAGTTCTACAGCACACCCGGCCGCGGTGCAGTGGTGATCCCATCGCGTTGACGGCACGTGTCGATTCACTCCCGTGAAGGCCCAAGGCGTGATGTCGGCCCGGTAGCCCAACTAGCACACGGGTCACGACGACACCATCAGCCCTGCAACCTCAGCCAAGTAGGAGAATAAAATCTATGCGCCGCAATATCTTCGCCCCGATTCACGACCAGTTCCGCCAGACCGCACGAGCTTACTTCGACATCGAATGCGCGCCCAACGCCGACAAGTGGGAGCGCGAGGGTAAGGCCAGTCGGGAGGCCTGGCGCGCAGCTGGTAAACACGGTACCAAACTCGACAGCGCTCAGTGCTATCTCGATCAGTGCGTGCTGTCGGCCAACGACGGAACCCTCACCGATGAGGACGCGGCCGGATTGAAGTGGTGGACGTCCGAAGTGCAGTGGGAAATTATCGACCGCTGCCTCCAATTGCATGGCGGCTACGGATATATCAACGAATACGAAATCGCACGCCTGTGGCGCGATTCGCGTGTCCAGCGACTCTACGCCGGCACCACGGAGATCATGAAGGACCTCATGGGACGCGCGATGGGATTTTGATCTGACCGGACCACCTTCCGCACCTGTGAAAACGGAGTACCACCATGAAGCCAACGCCAATCCAATTCCGTGGCACCGCAGGCATTATCCGCGGCGATCACTGGTCAGCATCCAGCCACACAACGAAGGGGCTGATACTTCTCCTCCATGGCGGCGGCCAGACCCGACACTCATGGCGCAGGTCTGAGGGTCGCGTCGTGACGGGGTTCGTCATCGCCGACGGTGGGTGGGGTCGCGCCGTGAGGGCACGCGATGAGGCGCTGACGCGGTTCTCCCATCTCATCTATCCGTCGATGCCTGTGCACCAGGGTCTGGTGCGGGAGACCGTCTCCGGCACCACGTTCGCAGAGGACTAAGACATGTGGGACCCCCGGTAATGGCGCGGTTTTCGTCGGACAGGAAACCAACCCCGCCAGCTATGCTGAGCCGGCGAATCGTTATGCCCCACATCCCGGTGCGCGCCGTCGCCGGGCTCGATGATCCGGTCGCGATCGACGGTCGGGTGGTCGGGCACATGGCAGTTTCCAGCGCGATGCGTGATTCGCGGGGAGCGCTGATCCCCGGGGCTTTGGCGATACTCGCCGACTGGGGTCTGGGCGTGGCGGTGATCGACAGTGACCACCCTGCAATGCTCACCACGCACTTGCACCTCGAACTGACGGGACCGGTTCCGGGTCATCTGACTATGTTGAGGTGCAGCGCCGGGTTGCGCCGCATCCGAGGAACATTCGGTCTCGCGGAGTCGACCATTACAGACGAGAACGACAACGTGCTCGGATATGCGACGTTGGGGGCGATGTTGGTCTCCGCCCAGGACCAATCGATTACCACTCACATCAGCTCATCACCGGTTCCTGAATTCGAAGACGTCGACGCGCTGCTTCAGACGCGGGTGAGGCGCACAACTGCAGATGGTGCCGACGTGAGCTTCGGTGCGTCGACGGACCTGGCGAACGCATATAAAATCATCCACGGCGGGATAGGTGCGATGATGGGCGGACGGGCGATCGACCTCGCGCTTGGCACCGGTGGATCAACCGACCTCTGCTTAGCCGACCTTCGCGCGGTGTTTCTCCGGGGCATTCCGGTGTCGAGTGGCGAGATCGACTGCCGCGTCATCGTGCTGCACCGCGGCCGACGCCTCGCCGTCGCACGCGCCGAACTACTCGGTCCCGACGGGAGGGTGGCCATCACTGTCGATGCGACGTACACAGCCGGATGACGGCCTGATGAACATCTGATTCATCGCGCTAATGCGTTGGTAGGATCGCCAAATGTCACGGCGGCCCGCCTCAGCCCTCGTTTTGGACAACGGATTCCAGTTCATGGCGGCACACCCGAGCTCGGCGGCGAAGTCCGTTGAATTGGTTGGGCTAATCGTTGCCCAACTTGGAGCGCGGACGGCAGCGGCACGTTGCGAAGGAGTGACCGGTGAGCGACTTCAACTACATCGTCGTGGGCGCGTGTTGGCGGGTTGTGTACTGGCCAATCGGCTCAACGTCGACCCCCAATCGCGTCTGCTGATCGAAGCGGATGGCAACCTTTGGTGCGCGCATACCGAAGGGGCTCGGTAAGCTCGTCGACCATCCACACTGGCGTGGCACTTCCCGGTACGGCCGGTCGGCTCTTCTCGGCTCGTTGAGCAGTGGACGCGCGGCCTGTTGCTGGGTGGGTCCAGTTCGATTATCGAAATGGAGGACAACCGCGGCAACGCGGTTGTCCTCCACGCCATCGCCGCCCTCGGTAGGCCCGGGTGGGGCTGGGCGGAGATGCTGCCGATCTTCCTGCAGCTGGAGAACCACGAACTCGCGGCCGGCGGCGCCGACAACTGGCGTTGCATACAAAACCTCAGTTGTCCCGAATTCTGGTCACCTCGCTGTGTCCACGTTCACCGCGTCCTGCCCCGACAGCGCGGACGTACGAGCCGCCAGCATGTGCTCGGCTGCCAGCCAGCCGAAGACGAACGAGACACCGATGCTGGCTCCCGCACCCGGATAGCTGCGTCCGACCACCGGTGCGGTGCAATTACCAGTCGCGTACAACCCCACGATCGGGTCTCCGTCCCGCCGAAGCACACGGGCGTGCTCGTCGGTCAGCATCCCTCCGCACGTCCCCACGTCGCCGGGATAGACACGGACGGCGTAGAACGGCGGCTTGTCCACCGGACCCACGCACGGGTTCGGTTTTGTGCGCGGATCGCCGTAGTAGCGGTCGTAAGCCCGTTCCCCCTTGCCGAAATCGGGATCCTTTCCCGTAGTCGCGGACGCGTTGAAACGTTCCAGCGTATGTTCCAGCGCCTCGGCGGGTAATCCGCACCGTGTCGCGAGCCCAGCGATATTGTCGGCCGCGAGCATGTAGCCACTCGCCAGCCACTTGCGTGGCGTGTGTCCGCGGATCGGGTTGAAGCCCCACATGTAACGGCGGCGATGCCGGCTGTCCATGATCCACCAGCTGGGCACCGCCTGCCCCGAGCGGTGTCGCTCGAACATCGCCCGACCGACCTCCATGTAGGAGCAGGCCTCGTTCACGTATCGCTGACCTGTGCCGTCGACCAGGACGCCGTGCGGTTTCGACCGTTCGTACATCAGGAACAGCGGATCGTCGGCGGGCGGTGGCAACGTCACCGGCATCCACCACGCTTCGTCCATGAGATCGGTTGCGGCACCATGACGGATCGCAGCCTCTAGCACCTCACCGGTATCGCCCGGGTTGGCCGCGGTCCATTTCGTCGACGCGGGTTGCTTACCGTACTGGGACCGCATCGCCGCATTGTGCGAGAAGCCTCCGGAGTTGAGCAGCACACCCGCACGTGCCCGGATTCGCAGCCGCCTGCCGTCGCGTTCGACAAGAACCCCCAGCACCGCGCCGTCATCGACGATCAGATCGACCATCGGGGTGTTTGTCCATACCGGGATGTCGTGGCGCAACGCGGCCAGCAGCATCCAGCCCTGCAATGCCGCACCCGAGCCGCGCATGGTGCGCTTTGTGGCCAACGCGCGGAGCGCGCGCCCGGCGACGTTCGCGATGGTCCGCACCGATCCGACGGTGCGTCCGCCGAGAGTCGCCGCCGCGACCTCGCCGGTGAACATCGGGATCGGTGGAATTCTCTCTGGCACTCGCAGTTTCGATTCCCAAGGTCCTAATAGCCCGGTGTCGAAGAGATCGGTCTCAATGGACCGGCCCCGTTGCTTTCCGCCTGGCCGCTCGTCGTAGTAGTCCGGGTACCCCTCGCAGTGCCGGAATGGAATTCCCTTTCGCTTCAGAAACGCGATCATCGGCTCAATCCCGTCCAGAAACGACTCCCGCCGTTGCGACGAAGTGGCAGGACCCTCGTCACCTACGACCGAGGCAAAGTAGCGTCGGGCGTCCTCGCGGCAGTCCTCGACGCCGACGCGGCGCGACACGGGATTGTCAGGTAACCACAGAACCCCACCCGACATTGCGGTCGACCCTCCGACGACGGCGGCTTTCTCCACGACAAGTGCCTGGCATCCGGCGTCGGCCACGGCCAAAGCCGCACACATCGACCCCCCGCCGCTGCCGACTATGACGCAGTCGGTGATGACATCCCACTGCTGGTCGCCGATGGTCATTGGGCCGTGATCTCCGCTATCAACGTCCCTGCCGGATAGTTTTCCTCAACCACTCCGATCAGCTTGACGACACCCGACACCGGAGAGGTGATCTCCTGGTCGACCTTGTCAGTGGCCGCGACGTACAGCGGTTCTCCGGCGGCGATCGTCTGTCCGTCCTCGACAAGCCACGCTGACAGAGTCGCCGCCTCGACCGCCATACCCAATTTAGGAATCTTGATCTTATAGACAAATGGCATGTCTTACAGCACCTTTCGTACTGCGGCCTCGATACGGTCGTCGCTGTACAGGAATGCCTGCTCCAGGGGCCGACTGAAGGGCACCGGACAGTTGCGTGATCCCACACGGGCCACTGGCGCACGCAGATCGCCGTGCAACTCCTCGGAGATGACTGCCGAGATGCCTGCGCCCACGCTGAACTGCTCGACCGCTTCATGTACGATCACCGCCCGACCGGTCTTGGCGACCGAACGCAACACTGTTTCGGAGTCGAACGGCGAAACAGTGCGCAAGTCAATGACTTCGACGCCGATTCTCTCCGCAGCCAGCCTGTCGGCAAGCGCCAGCGCCTGTGCGACCGGGCGACCGTAGGTGATGACCGAGACATCGGCCCCCGCGCGCGCGATCCTTGCGGTGCCCAGTGGAATGCGAAAACCGGGTTCCGGAGCAGTCCCCTTGTCCCAATACGTCGGCATGCACTCGAGAAAGATGCAAGGGTCATCGTCGAAGATGCAGGAGAGCAGCAAGCCCTTGACTTCCGCCGGTGTCGACCCTGTGACGACCTTGAGACCCGGGACATGAGCGAACCACGCCTCGGGCATATCGGAATGCTGTCCGCCCGAACCCATTCCGGCGCCGCTCATCGTCCTGATAGTCAGTGGTACGCCCGTCTGTCCGCCCGACATGAACCTGATCTTGGCGGCGTGGTTGACGATCTGGTCCATCGCCACCGACAGGAAGTTGGCCAGCATGATCTCGGCCACTGGTCGCATGCCCGCGATCGCCGCACCGACGGCGGCACCGGCTATAGCCTGCTCGCTGATCGGCGTGCTACGGACCCGCTGATCGCCGTACTTGGTCGACAACCCCGCGGTCACCTTGGCGACACCGCCGCCCTCCCGGTCGGCGACATCCTCGCCAAGGATAAACACCGAATCGTCTGCCGCAAGCGCCTCGTCCATGGCCATGTTGGACGCCTGGGCGAAGGTGATTTCGGCGCTGCTCATACCAGAATCTCCTGCGCGTAGACGTCGCGGCCGAGTTCGGCTTCACAGGGGTATTCGCTGCCGCGGGCGAATTCAATCGCATCATCGATGAGGCGGCCGTTCTCCGCATCGATCGCGTCGAGCACTTCCTCGGTGGCGCAACCTCGATCGACGAGTCTTGCTCGCAACGCCGGAACCGGATCGGCGGCGAGTCGCAGCGCATACTCATCCTGCGGGATGTAGCCTCCGTCGTCACCGAAGAAGTGACCCATGAAGCGGAATGTCTTGGCCTCCAACAGAGTCGGGCCACCACCGGCGCGGGCGCGCGCGGTGGCCTCTGCCGCGACGGCGAACATCGTGTCCGGGTCGTTGCCGTCCACGATCACGCCGGGTATCCCGTAAGCGTCCGCCCGGTCAGCCACGTTGGCGCAGCTGGTGCCGTTGGCGAAGCGCGTGTGCTCTGCGTATTCATTGTTCTGACAGAGGAAGATGACGGGCAGTTTCCACAGTGCGGCGAGATTCAGTGCCTCGTGGAAGGCTCCGATGTTGCTTGCGCCGTCGCCGAAGTTGCTGACTACAACGCGGGACTCCCCACGCAGCTGTGCCGCCAACGCCAAACCGTTGGCGATTGGCAGACCGCTGCCCACGACGCCGGTCGTGAGCATGACACCCGACTGAGGATAGGTAACGTGCATGGGGCCGCCCTTGCCCTTACAGGCACCGTCGACCTTGCCGAAGAACTCGGCGATGAGCGGCCGAAGCGGAACACCCTTGGCGATCTGATCGTGGATTCCCCTGTAGATGGTGACAACGTAGTCCTCTGGTCGTAGCGACTGCGCCGTCGCTGCGGCGACGATCTCCTGACCACGCGGCGAGTAATACGAAAGCGCCAGTTCGCCGGACATCAACAGTCCGCGGATCTTCTCATCGGTCATCTTGATTAATGACGCCATGCGGTAGATGTCCGCCAGCTGCTGCGATGTTGGACTCGTCATGACCGGGCCTCCCCGACGTCAACGCCCGTTCCCAAGTACTGCTTCACTGCGCGGTGCACTTTAGACATCGATTGCTCCTGAATGGTGTTCGCGTGTTGATCCGTTGAATTCCCCGTGACCACGTCCGCCGCGGGTTTGACGTCTCCTGGCGGCAGGCGAGCCGCAAGACGTTCGGCCACAGGCGCTCCTGCGCCGCGAGCAGCAAAGCAGACTGGCAGTAGGCCCGTTTGGAGACGAAGTCGGTGTGACACCGCCGGGGTGCGACGCCGCGATGGGCGCCGAACGCGAAAACCTGACTGGGGCTTCTGATACGTCAGTCATGGGCCCGCCCTCCATGCGCGCTACACCGCACTTCTAGTCAGTGGACACTATACAGCTGAGTTCTGAAGAGGTGAAGCAAACATCTATCTATTTCTTTCGTGCGACGGGCAACCGCGCCACTTCATGCCGGCGATACCCGAAAGGACAGCCGTCGTGTTTGCCGCGAGCCTGCGTTCATCACTCGGACCCGTCCGAGGCGGATTCGCGCTCAGGAGGCGCGAATGCGGATCGGCGCCATGCCCCGCAATGCAATTCGATGGGTGACTGGGCGCTGCCACGCCTGATGCCCGACCTGCGGACATTGATCACCGGCCGCGGTAGGGCGATTCATCGACGGCCTAGCTGAAACCTGGGAGGTGTACGCGTACTCCACGCGAGCAGATCGGCTTGCGCGAGACTGCAAATCTCAGGTCACCGCTCCGTGCTGACGGTGCGATTGGCCTTTGCGACGGCCCTCTCTGAGGTGATCCATTCATCGCGCGCCACCGCCAGCGCCACGGGGTCCGGCACCCTACCCGATTGCAGTCACGCTCAGAACTCAAACTCGACGGTCGTGCCAAGTTCGGTTTGCTTGCCGACGGTTCCTTTGATACCCGTGCCGACATCGGTGAATCGCATAGCGCGATCGGAAGCCGTCGACACTACGAATTCTCCCTCCGCGGTGCGTATTTCCCACTCGCCGGTGTTCACGACCGCGCCCACACCAGGGACACCAACAGCCAGGGCAGGGCCCAGCGGCACTAGCGGCTGCGCCGAAAAGCCCAGGTTTGGGGTCTCAGCGAGCGCATCGTGACGCGCCCAGATAATCTCGACATCGCTCAACAGGTCCGCGGTGTCGATCTCGAGCCCGCGCAACCCCTGGAGCGTCTCCGCGCACAGACCGAAATAAGCACGCGGACGCAGACTCCCGACGAAATGGGCGACGCGACGCGCATCCCACGAGAACTGCTCGGCCAGCGCGACGACCACGCCGATGCGTTTTAGCCCGGCAATGAGGGGAGTGAACCAAGGCCCTTCCCAATTCGGCAGGGTAATCTGCGCCAGGTCGCCCTTCTTTAGACCGGCTTCGCGCAGGAGTGCAGTCATCCACTCGATATCACGATCGACTTCATCCCATCCGATCTCGAAGTCGCGGAACTCGGTGCCGACCCGACACGAACCGATGCCATAGAGGCTGGCACGCGGAACCGTCACCGACGCCGCTGCCATGGTCGCTCTGCTCATAACTTGCCTCCCGCGCTTTCGTTCATTCCTTGACCACCCTGAGGAACTTCGCCACACTCGTCGAGTGCTTCATCAGCTCGTCAACGGCCATCAGCTCGGCTTCCACCTCGACATCGAGGGCGTTCTTGAGCGTGAGCACCGCGCGGCTATGCAGTTCGTCGATGTCGGCCGTGCGTTCGGGCGCATATCCGATCCGGATGCGCAGAGCACCCATTTCATCGGCGTACTTGACGATCTGGAAGATCGCGTCTGCACATTCGGGTAACGACTCTATGGGCGCCCAAATATCTGACAGGACAAAAGTCTTACCACCGATCCGGATCTGGTCACCAGCCCGGCCCATGACCCAGATTCGTGTATGGGTACAGCCACTGATGGCCGGCTCGCGGCTGACGCGTACGAGATCTTCGGAGCGGAATCGGATATAGGGGGCGGCGTCGTTGTCGAGGTCTGTCGCGATGAGTTCACCCGTCTCGCGCTCGCCCACCGGTACGCCTGTCACCGGATCAACGATCTCGGCCAGCACGGTATCTTCCTGCAGGAAGTAGCCATCGCGTTCATTGCCCTCCCATGCGCCACCTGTGTCACCTGCGCTTGTCCACGTCACCAAGTGCACCCCCCACTCGTCGCGGACCTTGCGAGCGAGAGTGGCGCTCAGCGGCTGGCCTGCGAACGAGGCGCCTTTGAGTGATGAAAGCATGTCGCGAATGTCGTACTTCGCCTCGAGCGCCTCAAACTCCATGACGATCGGCATGAACAACTGAAGGTATGCGACCTGATGACGGTTGACGGCGTTCAGGACCCGCTCGCCCTCACCGATCCAGGTGTCGATGTACACCGGCACTAGGCCAAGCAGGCGGTAGTAATCGTCCCAGAACCCACGAAACGCCCCCGGCGCGACCAGCACGCGATCACCTGGCCGCAGCCCGAGCTGCCACAGCGCGCGGGTGGACGTCATGGGCAGCGGCGGTGCCGCATCCCAGATCTCGGGAAGGAATTCGGGCAACGACGTGGTGCCGGAAGTCGAGGTGATGGAGGACAGCTCCGCTCGATCCACGCATAGGATCCCGGCGAAGGGATCACCCGTGCGTTCGCGATACCCCCTGAGATCAGCTTTGCTGAACGTGGGGATCTTGGCGAAGAAGTCGTTTAGGGATCGGATGTCGCTCGGTTGCACGCCAGCGCCGCCCCAATGTTCGCGATAGAAACCGGACCGCTCCCACACATACGGCACAAGTTCGAGGATGCGCCGCTCCTGCCACGCATGGATCTCCTCGCGGCTTGCCGTCTCGATCCCGGGCTCATAGAAGTAGCGGCCCATGTCGTCGCCCGGGAACGACGCGTTGAACGGTGCCAGCGGGCTCTCGGTCGGACTCGCCACGATTCTCCTCGAGTTCGGCGTTAGTAATCAAGGTGCGCTGCTATCGCTGTAGCACCGACAGTACATCGTAACGTGATTGCGGACACGTTCTATACTGGTAGATAGTTTTATACATTAAGGCCGCGTCCCGGGCCCTCGCCCCGCCCAGTCGCAGGAGTGGAGACCAATGCCAAGCATGACTCTCCCCGTCGGCTGCGGCCTTCGCTGTGAGGGCATGAGGCGGCGGTCGTTCTGGCGATTCGATAGGGGCACGGATGGATTTCGATGAGGTCGCGACCACCACACGGGCGGTACGCAAACGGCTCGATCTACATCGTGCCGTCGAGCCGGCTGTGCTCCATGAGTGCCTTCAGATCGCCCTGCAAGCTCCGACCGGAACGAACATCCAACTCTGGCGGTTCATAGTCGTGAACGACCCTGAAAAGCGGCGCGAGATCGCGAAATACTACCGCGAGGGTTGGCGCTCCGAGTACGAAAGCATTGACTCATTCGTTGACGGCCTGCCAACCGAGAGACAGGACCAACAACGCCGCGTGTACTCGTCTGCCGATTACCTGGCCGACCATCTGGCTGAGGTCCCCGTGTTGGTCATCGCGTGCCTGAAGGGTCGTTTGCAGCCCGGCGCTCCCATCTCGCAGTGGTCGGGGTACTTGGGCTCGGTGATCCCGGCGATCTGGTCACTTCAGCTGGCGTTGCGCAGCCGCGGCCTGGGATCCGTGTTCACCACTGTGCATCTGAAGTACGAGAACGAAGTCGCAGCACTACTCGACATACCCGACAATGTCGCCCAAGTCGCACTCTTGCCAGTCGCATACACCAAGGGCACATTCGCCCGCGCAAAGAACCGATCACCCAAGAAGGTGACTTCGTGGAATTCTTGGGGAAACCAACCGCCTTCAGATTTCTCCTGAGTTACCAGCGCGCACACTGGCCGCACGCACGAGGATCCCCATCGAGCTCCGGAGATGGACTGTCGCCGGTTCCCGTTGAGTGGGGCTCGGCTGCGCATGTAGGAACCGCTGGTCGCGTTGGCCACCTCGCCGGTGATATTGCCCCCTTGCGGCCCAGCCAAGGACGCGATCGCCTCGCGACATCATCAGAAAGTGTCCATCGGTCGGTTAGCTTCCGGCCTCGAAAGCAATTCGGGATGGTCGTCAATCAATTTGGCGCCCCGAACCATTCCCATCGCGACGGTGGGCGGATACCGCGAGGCCCGCCCTCATGCGCGAGGCTACCTGTCAGCGTGTTGAGAGCACTTGCGACGTGCAGTGGCTTGTCCAATACCAGGACCCGCTGACGCCGTGACGAGCGCAACAGCGCCACCGAACTCGTTGCTCACACAGGTCTCCGTCATCCCCGGCCCAGGTGGTTGGCAAAAGCAGTCCACGTTGTCAACGACACCTGGGCGACCTCCTTTTGGAACGTGCCCACCACCGCCGCGCTTGTCGTGAGCAGGCGATCGTCATCCAGTCAGGAGCTCAAGTCCGTTGTCGCGCAGGAAGTGCTTACGCGCGGCGTCGCCCAATCCTTCTACCAGGTTGAACATTTCGCCCGGTTCACGCAGGCCTTCGGCATGGGGCCAGTCCGATCCCATCACAAGCGCGTCGGTTCCACCGAGTTGACTGGCGATGGCGACCGTATCGTCTTCAGGGTACGGAACAACACGAACGTGCTTCTTGAAGATCGCACTCGGACGCTCCGTCAACGGACCGCCCAGCCATTTGCCCAGCCGTGCCATCCCCCGACTCTTATCCATATGCCGGACAAAGTGTGGCACCCAAGCGGCACCGTACTCGCTGACCAACACCCGAATGTTGGGGAAGCGACCGAACAGGTTGTCAAAGATGAGTGCAGACAACGTATCGGTTATCGGCCGCTCGCCATACGTGTTCTGCCACTGCCACGCGGAGAACTGGAAAGGCGGGCCAACTTGCCAACCCCAATGCGAGGCCACATTCTCTTGATAGTGAAACTCGGTGATGTGGTAGCAGACAACGGCTTTCGCCTCGTTGATCCGGGACCAAAACGGATCGAAGTACGGGTCTCCCGGACTGCGGCCATACGCTGGGCCAGCGGGCAGAAGAATGAACTTCGCTCCCTGGTTAAGCACACGGTCTAGCTCGGCCACGGCCCTATCCAGGTCGCGCAGGGACAACACCGCCGTGGCGTACACGCTGTCCTTGTAGTGGAAGCCCCAATCCTCGGCGATCCACTTGTTGTAGGACGTGAGGTTGTCGTACAGCGGATCGATGCCGTCAAGGAACGCCTCGGCCATCAACGCCCAGCCGGGATAGAGAATCGTCTTCTCGATCTGCTGCTCAATGAGCTGGCGCAACCGCACATCCCTATCCAGGTACTCCGGCTGAATCGGCTCAAAAAACCGCTCCGCGTCAGAGGCGTTCCCTGATGCTCTCTGCCGGAGCATTTCGACGAGCGAGCCCGGGAGGTACGCCATATCGCTTTGCTCACGTTCCAAACCCGTGACAACCCGATCATTGGCCAACAACACCTGCTGACCGCTCGGAGTCTTGACCGGGTAGATCGAGGTGTCGAGCTTAGCCTTGGGCATGTGCCTTGTGAAGCAGTCATGCGGCTCGTAGAGATGTTGATCGTAATCAATTAACCTGTAAGGCAATTGGCCGATAGTGTTCTCGATCATGGTAGTCCTTCGATCTGGATGTAGCTGGTTGCTGGAGGGTGAAGCTTGGAGGCTGTGCGTTATCGCGAAAGTATCGATACTGCTGAAGCGCCCGGCGCGCCATAGAGATGCGTATAGCCGACCCTGGGATTGTTGGGAACCTGGCGCTCCCCGGCGCGACCCTGCAGCTGTAGCACGATCTCACGGATCTGCCGGAGACCCGATGCACCGACCGGTTCACCGTTGGCCATCAATCCGCCATCGGTATTGACTGGCAGACGCCCACCGATCTCAGTGACACCCTCGCTGATCCATTTCTCTTGCTCCCCGTCAACGCAGAACCCGTTCTCGGCCATATGGATCAGCTCCGAACCGGCGTCGGTGTCCTGTAGCTGCGCGACGTCGACATCGTCGGGCCCAATTCCCGCTTCGTCAAAGGCCGCCCGCGAGGCATAGACAGTCGGACTGTGGTCGGACTTCAGCGGCATCGACGGGCTCTGTACTTCGAACGCGCCGTCAGTCCGGGTTCGAAGTACCGACGACCTCACGAAAACTGGTGTATCCGTGTACTTCTTGGCGAGATCGCCGCGGCACACGACCACCGCGGCCGCCCCCTCATCGGGGCCGCAGTACATAAGCCGGGTGAGCGGATAGTTGACGACTTCGGAGGCCAGAATCTCTTCGGCCGACACCTGCTTACGCCGCCAAGCATCTGGATTGATCGCACCGTTAGCGAAGTTCTTGGCGGCGATACGCGCCAGGGACTCGACGGAGATGCCGTGTTCGTACATGTAGCGATTGATCTTGGTGCCAAAGAACTGCGTCGTCATGAACAGTCCGGTACGTCCATACCAGCTGGGCAGCCCGACTATTGATGGATCGGCGGCGAACGCGCCGCGCGGGTGCTTGTCCATGCCGATGGCCATGGCGATGTCGGCCTGCCCGTGACGCACTGCCTCGACAGCCATCTGCAGTGCCGTACCGCCGGTGGCGCATCCGTTGAACACCCCGCGAACCGGGATACCCGTCAGCCCGAGCCAGCCGACCACTGCATCCGGGCTGGCTACCTCGAAGCTACCCACGTATGCGCGCTGGACGCCCGACCATGGAATACCTGCATCACCAAGGGCTTGCTGGGCCGCCTCTGCCCCCATTTGTAAGCAGAGTTTGTCTCCGTACCGGCCGAACGGGTGCAGCCCGACCCCAATAATCGCGACGTCAGTCATTAGAGTTCCCTTCCACCGGGGCAAATGCGAATGTCAGGACCTCAGTGCCGTCCGAACGGGTGGTGTACGGAACGATTCGCAGTTCCATTTCCTGGCCAATGCGCAGCTGCGAAGGGTCAGACACCGTGAATCGGGACTGCACAAAAAGCTGTCCATCCAACTCGACGTAGCCGATTGCAAATGGCTGGAATGTGTCAGCAGTGTCGTTACCGTCGTAGGGTGGCGACGGCGGCCGGAACTCTTGGGTCGTAAACCCCCAGAGCTTTCCACGCCGATGCAGAAGGACGGTCGGGTCGCCCGGCCGCGCCGGAAACGAGACGACGCCGTCGCGCTCCGACCCAATAAGTTGCGGCTCATCCGAGGGCCAAGTGAAGAGACCCTCTGCCACGAGCTCAGTTTCAAACTCTGATGGCATCTCTGGTCAGACTCCCGCGGTTTTGGGGGTGAATTTGATCGGCAGGTGATTGGCCACACGCACCGAGACGTTGTCGAACCTGAGTTCCTTGGGGTCGGTGGTGAAATCGGGTGCGCGAGCGAGGAGTTCCTCGACTGCGATCCGGATCTCCAGTCGGGCCAAGTGCGATCCAAGGCACCTATGCGCACCGCTCGCGAACACAATGTGGTTCGTGCGGCCACGATCGAAGTCGACACGAAGAGGATCCTCGTGGAAGGTCGGATCGACGTTCGCCGCTGACCACAGCGTATGAATCGTCTCGCCGGCTTTCACGATGAGCCCGTCCCCGAGGTCGATGTCCTCACAGGGATACCGAAGCCCGGAGGGCACCGGAGACTCGTACCGCAAGATCTCCTCGGTCGCTGCGGGAATCAGCGAAGGATCAGCGACAAGTCGATCCCGCTCCTCGGGATGTTGTCCAAGCCAGGCGAATACGCACGACAGTGACGCTGTGACGGTATCCAGGCCCGCAAACATGAACAAGAAGAGGATCCGCAACAGAAGGTCATCTGTGACGGGTTCACCATCGACTTCCGTCCGGATCAAGTTGGAGATGACGTCGTTTCTACCTTCGAGATCCTGGCGACGCTCCGCGAGGAAAGTAACGAAGTACTGAAGCAGCTTGGTACCCGCCTCAAGCATGTTCACATTCATTTCCTCAAGGGTCTCCCCCTCCGGGTGGAGGACGCCGTCCTTGAACGAGATGAAAAAGTCAAGGTCCGACACCGGGGCGCCGACGAGGCGAAGGAACGTCAGTGACGGCAGTGGGACACAAAAGGCATCGTGCAGCTCGGCAAAGCCGTCTGCCGCGAACTGATCGAGGAGTTCGCCGGCCAGCGCGCGCACTGACTCGCCCAGCTCTGCCATTTTCTTGGGCGAGAACATGGGATCGAGTACACGACGCCACTTCCTGTGCTCTTCGCCGTCCACTTCCAGCGGAATCAACGGACTGCCGGTGGCGAACATGCGCTTCGGGGCAGCGCCCATTCCGAGGACGGCGGGATGGCGGTTGATCTTGACAATATCCTCGTGGCGATACAGCACGTGAACGCCATCCAGGTATTCGTGGCGGACGTCGCCGGCCTTCGCTGCGAAGTATTCTTGCGGCGAGGCCATGGACTTGACGTGGATCGTGATGGGCGACAACCGGGGATCATAGTCTTTGAATTGCGTCATCAGAACCTCGCTGACAGTCTCGAACCTACAGCCGGACAATTATGGTTTTTCAAGGTCACGGCCGCCTTTCGACGGCTGCTTCAGTAACACCTACGAACTCGACCATTACTCCCTGAGGGTCGCTGAAGAAGGATGCATCGATACCTTCCCTCGGGGTATCAGGCAGTGGCACCCACGCCGGGTCCGACGCCTCGATGTGGCTCGCGCGCGCTGCCTTCACCGCCGCCTCAATATCGTCAACTGCGAGCGCAATACGGAAAAGACCGCGAGCATTGGCGGTCCGTCCGGCATCGCGCTCAGATGACGATGTCGTCAGCTGAAGGGAGAAGTCAGCGCCGCCAGGCAGTCGCAACGCTTGAATCTCGACAGCCCGGCCGGGTCCTGCCGCGCTTTGCCACGTCGCGTTTCTGCGACCGCCTCTTGGCGTGAAGCCGATGGTCTCGTAGAACGCCACTGATCTTCCGATATCATGAGTGTTGATACGCGCGTAGGAGAACTCAGGAGCTTCCACTGTTGGATCGGCGACCAACTCAACGTGGACACCGTCCGGATCCACAACGGTCGCTGCCACCAGTTGCTCACCATCGTTCCCCAGCAAACGCCTTGTGCGGGGCGATGATTGGAACAATGGATGCGCGGTCGGAACCAGGAATCCAATCGCTGCGATGCCGAGCGCTTCGTGATCGACCGCACCATAATCGACGGTCGGCGGGGTAAGCCACTCAACGATCTCAAGGGCAAGCGCACGCCTGCCGCCTCTGTGGTCGAATGCAAAACGTGCGTTGACCTCGGTTGGGTGGTCGAAGCCCATTCCACGCGTGTTCTCGATGCGCGACAACGTCTTCATGCCAACTCGCAAGCCGAGCTGCGACGTATACCAGTTCACCGACGCATCGGGTAAAGCGGTGTTGAGGTTTACATGGAGAAAGCGGGTCGCCTGCACCGCAACTTGCGCGTTGATCACGAATCACTCCGTGGGATCACGCCGACATACAGCACAAGTCCGTTCACCAGGTTCCCTCGATCAACTTCAAGGCGTTCTCCCTGAGAACCAACTTGATCGTCTGCTCAGACTGATTCTTGAGCAGAGGCACGAAGTCAGCGGGCTCGGCGAGTCCTTCCGCATGCGGATAGTCGGATCCCAAAAGCACAGCCTCTGCACCGATTTCAGCGATCAACACGTCAAGGTCGTCTTCGGGGAACGGCGTGATCCGCACGTGTTCCTTGAAGATGTCACTCGGCCGACCGGCGACACGTCCGCCAAGCCACGGGCCATTGCGGCCCATCCCCTTCTTCTTGTCCATCGTGTGAAGGAGGTACGGAACCCATGCGGAGCCGTTCTCGATGCTCATCACGCGCAACCCCGGGAACCTGCCAAACAGGTTGTGGAAGATCAGTGCGGCGACGGTATCCATGATCGGTCGTTCGACCATGAAGTTGCACCACTGGAATGCGGATGCGCGGTAAGCACTGGGATTGGCCGCTTCACCCCACGCAGCGGAGAACAACTCATTGTAACCAGCCTCACCCACGTGGAAGATCACCGAAACCTTGGCTCCCTCCAAGCGCGCCCAGACAGGATCGAAGTCTGGGTGGGCCGGCGAACGTCCCGCAACGGGACCTGGCTTCATCGACACGAAGCGTGCGCCGTGAGCCAGCGCCTCGTCGACCTGACGCACGGCCTCGTCGACATCGAGCAGCGACACCATGGCCGGGCAGTAGATCCGGTCCTGATAGGCGAAACCCCACGTCTCCCGAATCCAGCGATTCAAGGCATCCAGGTTTGCGTAAGTGGCCGCGGGGTTGTCCTTCACAAAGTGTTCGACAGTGACGCCAAGGGTCGGCAACATGACCGATGCCTGCACCCCTTGGTTGTTCATAACAGCGATGCGAGCATCGCGGTTCTGCCAGGAGGGATGCATCGGAGTGAATGCTGAGCTTCCTTCGAAATCAGGGTGCCGCGGCCCGACATTTTCATCATTGTCCGGCGGAATTTCGCGGTACCGAGACCGCAACATCTCGGCGAGAGCCCCCGGCTTCACCTGAATGTCCTCGAATGGCTTCTCCAGGTAGGTGAATCGCCTCCCTGCGATGAAGTACTGCTCCTCGCCGTCAACATCCTCAGAGTGGAAGATTAAGTCCTTCGCACCTGGATCGGCATACGTACTGAAGCAATCTCGTGGCTCGTAAAAGTGATTGTCGGCGTCAACCATTGCGAACCCAAGGCTCGCCGGGTCGGCGAGGATGCTGTCATTCATGTGACGTTTTCCCTCTCGTCAAGACAAACTTGGGCCGCCGCCAAGCACCACACTGAGGGCTGGCTGATTTCTAGTATGTCACATCAGCTTTACTACGTACAGTAGATTTGGTGAGCTCGTGGTTGCAATGTTCGGAGCCCGCCGCACGATTGCGATCGGCCTAGGCCTGACACCGCACGACGACGCGTCCGCTCACATCCCCCGCAAGGATGGCGTCCAGAGCGCCATCGAGCTCTTCTAGCGCTATTTCAGGCGCGCTGATCGCGTCCAAGCGGGCGGGGCGTAGGTCCGTTGCGAGTCTGGCCCAGATATTGCGGCGCCGTTCGATGTCGAGTTGAACGGAGTCCATGCCCGCCAGCGTCACACCGCGCATGATGAAGGGAAACACCGTGGTGGGCAGGTTGAAGCCACCAGTCAGACCGCTCGCCAGAACGACACCACCCAGGTCCATCTCCGATAGCACATTGGCTAGGGTGGTGCCGCCGACACAATCCACAGCGCCCGCCCAACGTGGGCGACGCAGTGGTTTGTCGGCGTCGCGACCGAAGCGGTCTCGACCCAGCACTTCCACCGCTCCCAACTGACGTAGGAGAGCCTCGGAGCTGGCCTTTCCCGTCGTAGCGGTTACAGCGTATCCACGGTCCGCAAGGATGGCGACGGCGCAGCTTCCGACACCACCGCTCGCACCGGTGACGACCACGGGGCCAGAATCAGGCGTGATGCCATGTTCTTCCAGCGCCACAACCGATATCGCCGCGGTAAAGCCGGCCGTCCCGATCACCATCGCATCTCGCGGGCTTAGACCTTCCGGCAATGCGACGAGCCAATCAGCTGGAACCCTGGCTTGGCCTGCGTATCCCCCGTGACGAGCGGTGCCGATACCGTACCCGTGGGCCAAGACGAGGTCCCCCGCACGAAACCGATCGTCCGATGACTCGACCACTGCCCCGGCGAGGTCGATCCCGGGAATGAGCGGAGAGATAGCCGCCACCTGCCCATTCGGGATGGTCGCTAGGCCATCCTTGTAGTTGACGCTCGAATATTGGACATCGATCAGGACGCCATCAGCCGGCAAGTCGTCCGCCGTCAGGCGCTCCAGCCTGCGCAGAACCCGGCCGCCCTCACGTGTAGCTGTGAGAGCGGAGAACGATTTAGTCATGGTCAGAGTCACTCCTCGCCGAGATGGGGGTTCGCCGAAGCGCCCGTCCACTGGTTCCTGGGGCCGCAAACCTAGACGCGCTCCTGGCCCCGAAATCTCCGGGGCGAAGGAACACTAACATGCTAGTAACTGACTAGTATTACAGAATCCAATGCTTCAGTTCTCCACGAGCGAGTCGAACCGAGTTCCTGCCAGTTAGGAAGATTGATGCCGACCAAGAGCCTTGAGCGACAGCAGGACAACGGTTCCTGATGACCAAGTCCAGTGAGGAATCAAGGTCCAAGGGGCGGCGCCCCGCTCGCCTAATCGAGACGCTACCGCCTTCTGTTGTACGGAGACCCGGACGGCAGGTCCGGGCTGCCGTGGTGGCCTCCGACTACATCCGCACACTGATCTTCGACGGCATACTGCGCGCCGGTGACCAGCTCCCCATTGATCAAATCGCAGAGATCCTAGAGGTGAGTCGCCAACCGGTCCGCGACGCAGTCCTCGAGCTCGAACACGACGGATTAGTGGTAGCACAGGCTAAGAGCGGAACCTATGTGCAACCAGTGGATGCCGACCTCTTGCGCGAAGATGCCGAGCTCCACGGCCGCCTCCACGGCTATGCGCTCCGCCTCATAGTCGCGGCCAATTACAAGCCCGCGCTAGATCGCCTTCGAGCCGTTGACGAAGCTATGGCAAATGCCAACAGCCGCGACGACCTGGTGACGGCAGCGAACGATTACATGTACGTCCTCGACCAGGCTGGCCCCTATCGTCGACTTCGAGCTGTGCTGCACAGCATGAGCCGGTTCATTCCGCCGATGTATTTCGTCGAATCGGTCGAGGGCGCAGTGGAGTTGATCGAGGAGACGAGGACCAGGGTGTTGCAGGTGGCTTTCGGCCGCGGCCCGTATGCGGCGGACCGCGCAGGCGACGCGCAGACCGCGATGTGGCGACAGTGCGGCGAGCTGTTGATTGCGCATCTCGACGCCAAGGGAGTGCTGGCCGCCGATCCTGAGAAACTAATATGTTAGATTCCTGAAGTCTCTGCTTCTTCGTCTCGTCGGAGGCCTACATATGTCCCCCACTTTGCCAAGCGATCGTCAGCACTTCGATGTCGGAGAACGCAATTCGGAACAAACCGCATCGCCACTGCGCGGCAAGGTCGTAGCAATCACCGGGGGCAATGCGGGTATTGGATTGGCGCTGGCACGGGGTGTGGCGCAGGCCGGCGCGGACGTAGCGATCCTCGCGCGACGACCAGAGGCCAACGAACGCGCGTGTGCGGAACTCGAGAGTTTTGGCGTCTCTGCTGCGTCATGGCAATGCGATGTCGCACTCGAAGATGATGTCGTCAACGCCTTCCAAGCAGTTGCTGAACGATTTGGCCAACTCGACAGTGTGTTCGCCAACGCCGGCATCTTCGCCCGAGCTCGTTTGATCGACACAAGCCTCGCTGAGTGGCGCCGTGTGCAATCCATCAACCTCGACGGGGTATTCCTCACGCTCCGCGAAGGGGCTCGCCATATGGTCGCATTCGGGAACGGTGGCGCTCTGGTCGCCGTCGGTTCGACGTCCATGACATTCGGGGCTCCCCGTTCGCCGAGTTACGCGGCGGCGAAGGCTGGCCTCGTGGGCTTGGTCCGCTCGGCGGCGATCGATCTCGCGGCTGACCGAATCCGAGTCAATGCCTTGGTTCCCGGATGGTCTGATACCGACATGCTCGATATGGGCAAGCAAAACGAGCGGTTCGTCAACGCCACGATTGCGCGCACGCCCGCTGGACGCTGGGGAACCGCCGGCGACTTCGCGGCGCCCGCAGTCTTTCTCGCCGATCCGACGTTGATCTTCCACACCGGCGATGCTGTCGTGGTCGACGGCGGCTACTCGGTGTTCTGATCTCACGTCTCCAGCGTCTGATCGTTGATGTATCCAACCAAACTGCAGCACGAAAAGCCCCGTCAGCTACACCGAACGGCAGGCAATCGATGAACTACATGCCCGATGAAAGTGCAGAATCGCTTCGCGAGATCATTCATGCTTTCCTCGCCAAATTCTCTACCGAACAAGACGTTCGAAATCTGATGGGCACCAGCCCGGGATACGACGCGCCGGTCTGGCATCGCCTCTCGACAGAATTAGGTCTCACAGGACTCGCGATACCTGAGGAACACGGTGGAAGCGGTGCGGGTCCCGTGGAGGTGGGAATTGCATTTGAAGAGATGGGGCGGAAGCTCTTCTGTGCACCCTTCTTATCTACCGTTGGGCTGGTGGCCACGGCGATCGTCGAGTCCGGCAATTCCGAAGCCTGCAGGGATTTCCTACCTGCGATCGTGAGTGGCGATCGCACCGCCACTTTGGTTTGGGAGGGGCCGTCGCCCACCAAGTCTCAGTTGAGAATTCAGCACAAGGATGCCGGATGGACAGTGAGCGGTCGTGTCCCTGTCGCCGTCGAGGCAACCGCCGCGGATTTCGTACTGGTTGCGGGAGCTTCCGCTGATGGTCCTGTTGTTGGCGTCGTCGAGTCGACAGCGCCTGGCCTCGCTATCGAGTCACTGACGCCGCTCGATCAGACACGACCATTGGCTAGCGTGCAATTCAACGCGACGCCGGTGCGCCTCGTCTGCTCTGGTGACGACGCAATTCGATCGATGACCCGGACATACGACTTGGCGCTGCTCTACGTTGCGGCGGAGCAACTAGGTGCCTCCGCGCGGCAGCTGGAGTTGGCAGTCGAATATGCCAAAACCAGAACACAATTCGGCCGTGCAATTGGCTCATTCCAGGCGATCAAACACCGGTGCGCGGACATGCTGGTAGCCGTTGAGAGTGCGCGATCCGTTGTGTACCACGGACTGTGGATGGCCGCAAACTACGGCCCTGCGGACAGTAATCTGGTGTCGCAGTCAGCGAGTCTCGCGAAAGCTGTAGCCTCAGAGTGCTGCCGCATGGTTGCACTACAGACGCTCCAGATTCATGGCGGCATCGGGTTCACATGGGAGCACTCGGCCCACCTTTACGTAAAGCGGGCCAAGTCGACCCAGCTGCTGTTCGGCTCACCCTCGTATCACCGTGCGCGGCTCGCAGGGCTGCTCGGTATTGGACATCCTGACCAGACGGAGCGGTCCATCGGAGCCGGCGATGGACAGACCCCGGTCATGGAGGATCAAACACAGGACCACACGGACACCGAAGCGCTCGCCCAGGCCGTCGCCGACTTCCTCGGCAAGTATCCCGTCCCCCACCCGGATGACCGCATGGGCGATCGGAAGATGCGTGAGGCCCGATTCGACGCCGGTTTGGCCCTCGTCAGCCTGCCGGAGGGACTAGGAGGTCGTAGCCTCGACCCGACCATGCAGCAGGTCGTCGATAACGCGTTTGCAGCGGCCGGCGCCGACGACCACGAGGGCCGCAATACCATCGGATTGGGAATGGCCCTCCCCACGATTGCAGAGCACGGAACAGCGGAACAGAAAGCCCGCTACCTGCGTCCCTGCTTCTCCGGAGAAGAGATTTGGTGTCAGCTCTTTTCCGAGCCCGGTGCCGGATCTGACCTGGCTTCCCTCTCCACAAGGGCAGTGCTCAACGGTGACGCGTACGTCGTCAACGGCCAGAAGGTCTGGACATCGTTGGGTCACGTCGCCTCCTGGGCGATCTTGTTGGCGCGCACTGACGTTGCAGCACCGAAGCACAGGGGTCTGACCTATTTTCTGGTCGACATGCGGTCGCCGGGCGTCGAGGTCCGACCGCTACGGCAGATCACCGGAGAAGCCGAGTTCAACGAGGTCTACCTCACCGACGTACGCATTCCAGTCGCGAACGTTCTTGGTCGGGTCAACGACGGGTGGCGGGTTGCCATGACAACTCTCGCCAATGAGCGAGTGGCGCTCGGCGCGCGAATCGTCGAACGAGGCACCGGCCCGATCAGGCAGCTTCTGGACATCTACGACTCAGCTCTGGCCAGAGAGGATGTCGGCGAGGAAGCGCTGGATAGGGTGATGCTCCTGTGGTCCCGCGCCGAAGCGGCGCGACTCACCAACATTCGCGCCAGTCGACCGCGCGACCAGGGTCCGGGGCCTGAGGGTTCTATCGCCAAGTTGCAAATGGCTGAGCTCAATCAGGCAATTTACGAGTGCTGTGTCGACCTCTGCGGATCTGACGGGCTGCAGATCGATGGATACGACTATGTGGCCCCGGAGTACGCGACGCCACAGGGTCGGGGTGATGTTCGCAAGGTGTGGTTGCGGTCTTTGGCCAACTCAATCGAGGGTGGAACCTCGGAGATCATGCGCAACATCCTCGGCGAGCGAATTCTCGGGCTGCCGCCTGAACCACGGCTGGACAAGAACACCGCGTGGATCGATTCCAATCGCAGCTGAGATTCGATTCGGTCACCCGACGCGGCCACCAATGCGACCCCCGGCACACTCATTCCGACGGAGATCGAACTGCGTCATACATCCGTCACGGCAGCTGCCCGCAGTTCGGGCTCGGCGAATATCAACTGAAGTCTGAGGCACTCCGGGCGACACGCTACTTGGACCCTCATCGAAGCAGAACTTCGCGATCGGAAAGGATGCCGGATGGACCTATCGGGCGTCGGCATATGGAGTACCCATCTGCGGTACGGCAATCCCGGCAAAGCTGCCGAAGCTGCCGCGGAGTTGGAGGATCTAGGCTTCACCGCCCTGTGGATTCCCGATATCGGTGGCGGTCCGATCCTCGACACAGCCGAACAGTTGTTGGCCTCAACCACGAAGGTCACAATCGCCACGGGAATCCTGAATCTGTGGCTGAATGACGCCGCCGATACGGCTGCTCGGTATGCGTCGGCAACCGAGGCTTATGGTGAAAGGCTCCTGCTCGGAATCGGCTGCAGCCACGCGCCCATCGTTGATGCCAAAGCGGCTGTCCGCTACAGCAAGCCGCTGAGTGCAACCAAGGCATTCCTCGACGCCATCGACGACGCACCACGACCCGTGCCCATAGAGAACCGGTTGCTCGCGGCGCTCGGCCCCAAGATGCTCGAACTGGCGGCCACCCGTGCCCGCGGCGCCCATCCCTACCTCGCCACCCCCGAGCACAGCGGCCAGGCCCGACAGACGCTCGGAGAAGGGCCTTTGCTGGCCCCCGAGCAGACGGTCATCTTTGCCAACGACCGAGCGCAGGCGCGGGCCATCGGCGCGGAGTGGCTGCGTACGTATGTCGTGCTCCCCAATTACGCCAACAACCTGGTGCGCTCCGGCTTCAGCGAGAACGACTTGTCGGAGATCAGCGACCGGTTGTTCGACGCTACCATCGCGTGGGGCGACGAAGATGCGATTGTGCAGCGGGTGAAAGACCATCGCTCAGCCGGAGCAGACCACGTCTGCATCCAGGTTCTGACCGCCGACCAACGCGAGTTCCCCCGCGAGCAATGGCGCCGCTTGGCCGCGGCGTTCGCGTAGGGTTCGCCATCCTACGGCCGCTCGCCCGCCGTGTCCGAGGATTGACACGAAGCTAAACGCTGAGCCCACCTCGGCCGGTGACCCATATGGGTTGATCTCGCTTCAGGTCGGCACGAAGGTCGGGCTTGCGAATCTTCCCGGCCGGTGTGCGCGGAAAGTCACCTCGGATTTCGCGAATGTCCTCTGGCCACTTGTATTTCGCGACTCCCAATTGAGCGAGATGAGCACGCAGTTGCTCAACGGTCGGCACGGCTAGACCCGGGGCGGTCCGAATGACAGCCACCGCTCGTTCTCCGGTTCGAGGGTGCGGCTCCGCAACGATCGCGACCTCAGCCACGTTCGGCATGGAGATCATCACTGATTCGATTTCCGCGGCGCTGATGTTCATTCCAGCACGAATGACAATGTCCTTCTTGCGGTCGAGGATCTGCAGATATCCGTCGTCGTCGAGAACGCCTATGTCGCCGGTACGAAACCAGCCATCCAGGAAGGCGTCAGCGTTGAGCGCGGGGTTTGTGTACCCACTGAAGAGTTCGGGCCCACGGCTCAACACCTCGCCCGGCCGTCCATGCGGCTGACCTGTGCCTGCATCGGTCACGATACGAACCTCAACGCCCGCGCAAAGGCGTCCGTCGGTGCGAATGCGCCGCGCAAGCGGATCCCTCGGCGTGCACATGGAGATCGTGATGTGCTCGGTGCATCCGTAAGCGCGGACTGCCACAATTCCGAGCTCTGATGCCCTCAATATGAGTTCAGGTGGCACCGAGGCGCCGCCAAGGAAACTCAGGTCGATCAATGACCGATGGCTGTCCGTACAAGACGGGTGGTCGAGAAGCGACGACAGGAACAACGGTACTCCGCTACCAGCCGAGACACGTTCCTCTTCCATGATTTTCAGGACATCACTGGCATCCCAGTAGTCGAGCAGGTGGATGTCATGCCCCGCGAATGCCGGCGCCAAAACCGACAAGAGCATCCCGGTGACGTGCGCAATCGGGGACGTACTGGCAAGCGGTCGCTTGCGGAACGCGGTAAACGGCCCGATATGCGAACTGACTTCGGCGCACAGCGCCCGATGGCTCAGAATGACGCCCTTCGGCTTATCGGTTGACCCCGACGTCCAGCCGATTACCGCAGGTGCCGCGGCATCGACCGCGGCGATCCCTACCTCGGCTGGTCCCGATGTCAGCGCTGTGAACGGCACGACGCCTGCGGGGCATGACGAGTCACCCACTGCTACAACGCTCTCCAGCGCAGGACTCCGGCCGCAAAGCTCGTCAAGTGTCTCGAAGTCGAACGGTGCATCACGCCAGTTCGTGACAAAGAGCGCCTTCGCCCGAGATTCGCGTACCACCAGTGAAAGGTCGCGGCACCCGGCGGAGGCGGCGATCGGTACGAGGACTGCTCCCAACATCGCCAACCCGTAGAACGCTGCGGCGGCCTCGACACTATTGGGTAGCTGGAAGGCAACTGCGTCACCGGGTCGGATGCCTCGGCGCTTGAGCCCGCCGGAGATGAGTCGTCCTAGGCTGGCGACATCGTTGAGCTTGCCCGACCATGGGCGCGTGCGCGAGTGCAATCGAAATGTGCTCGCGGCGGCTCGCTCTAGGCTCTCCGCAACGAGAGTGGGCAGGGTCTTGCCGTCCCACCAGCCTTCGGACCGATAACGTGCAGCCAGGTCCGGATCTACATCAATAGTGGGCCAATCCATAACGTTCCCTAGAGGCTTGCAGTCGTCCGAGCGCAGACGTACACGGAGCCAGGCAAGGTGGCAGCGCATCTGTCACAGGCGTTCGCATCGAAGTCGTAGAGATTCCCTAAGATCTTCCCCGGCCTCACACCTACGCAATTAACCCGCGGCCGTCGGCGCGCCGACCAGATTACTTGAGGCCCTTCGGAGTACGCCGTCGTCATTCCCCGCTCCTGGTCGTGTCCGATGATGCGAACACGGTCGATCTCCCGCGACCCTTTGCGCAAAGGCACTCTGCTCTGCCTTACAGTGTAAGGCGCATCGCTTATTGGAGCTCGGTGCACTTCAGACGGAAGACGACAAATGACCGGAACCTCAGGCTGACATGCGCGAAGAGGCCGAGGAGCCCCGATGGACTTGAACTTGCGGGGCCACCGCGCACTCGTCACCGGAAGCAACTCGGGTGTCGCCGGGCGGACGCCAATGCAATCTCAGGACAGTTACCGTGGTGCACGCTGACACAGTCGTTGACGTTCCAGAAGGTGCGCCAGCTCGCCGAATTCGGGTATGCGTCGCGCCCGGCATGGCGCTCGACTTTACGCCGTACGATGGCATCGCAGTTATCGGGCTTCACAGTCGGCGATGAAGGGGTGGCACCGTGGCGGATTCAGTCGAAGTTTGCGAATCCACCGTTCACGATATCGCGCCGCTGCTGGTGTCAGACGACAATCGTGTCCGCACATTGACTTTGAATCGGCCCCAAGCGCTCAACGCATTCACCGAAGCGCTCTACGACACTATGACGGTGGCGCTACGAGCCGCCGCGGACGACGATGCCGTGGCAGTGGTACTGGTAACAGGCGCCGGTCGGGCGTTCAGCGCGGGAAATGACCTGGGTGAAATGCAGGCACGGTTCACCGACCCCGCCTTTCGCAGCGGCGTTCAAGGTTTCGAAGGCATGATCGATGCCCTGACCGAGTTCCCCAAGCCGCTGATCTGCGTGGTCAACGGCATAGGTGTCGGTGTCGGAACGACGATTCTGGGCTACGCCGACTTGGTCTTCATGTCGTCGACCGCGCGGCTGCAATGCCCCTTCACCAAGTTAGGCGTTGCGCCAGAGGCCGCGTCGTCGTATCTGATGCCTCGCCTGGTAGGCCGGCAGAACGCGGCTTGGCTACTGATGTCCTCCGAGTGGATCGGCGCCGACCAAGCGCGCCAGATGGGTTTGGTCTGGAAGGTATGCGCGCCAGACGACCTAAGCTAGGTGGCGAATCGGCACGCAACTATCCTTGCTAGCAAACCGATTCCGAGCCTGGTTGCCGCCAAAGCGGACCATCGCCGCACCCGACCGGCCGCATATCAAACAAGCCAGTGTCTACGAGAATGCCGAGTTCCGGGAACTGCTCGGTGGCCCAGCCAATGCTGCAGCACTTGCCGCGTTTGCGCAGCGACCGCACTGTGACTAGGCAAGGTGCCGCGTCAGCCTCGACGGCTCGCGTTGACGGCATTTGTGGTACGTCGCGAAGCCGGCTTGGCTGCGAGCTTGGCGCGGAGGCCTTCAATAATGACGTCGACACCCCAGTCGAAGAAGTCACTCCCCCGCAGGCTCGGCAAATAAGGAAGCAGTGAAGCCAGCGTGTCGTCAAGATCAGGGACTTGCTCCCCAAAATTCGCAACGTCAAACTGCCCCAACACCTGATATCTGCCGAATAGGTAGGTGTGGATCATTGCGTAAGACTGAAAGTTCTCGGCCCCCTTGAAACCGGCGCTGACCAGAATCTCCAAGATGCCATTCAGCACCCGTTGGTCGGTAACGCTCATTCTGTCGAGCAAGATCGACGCGATTCCTGGATAGCGGTGAACGTGGTAATCAATGCTCTTGATCACGGCGCGAAGGCGCTCATCCCACGGCCCGGAGTCCGCCGGAGGCAACTGGACTCTCGACAGCAGCTTGCGGGCGACCAGGTCGAGCAACTCGTTCTTGTCCGCAACGTACCAATACGGCGCCATCGCGGAACGGCCCAGTTCGCGCGACAGCCTACGCATTGACAGCGCTTCTAGCCCCTCGGCCTGAACGACCGAAAGCGCGGCATCGACGATCTGCTCTTCCGTCAACGTCGGCGGCTTCCCCAATCGAGAGGAGCCAGCTACCGACTTTGAGGATCTCTTGGCTGCGGGAATGCGAACTCCACCTCCTCTAACTGACGTCCGGTTGATGCTAACGGAGGGTGAAGCGCGATTCCGTCCGCCACACTGATCACCCGCGATACTGGACTGGCGCGAGGCAAATATTGCACTGCTCTGTCGCAGACGGTTGGCAAGGAGCCGATGTTTGACCGCGTTAACAGCACGGGGCCCAATCGGAAGATCGGGTGCGTCGGCTCGCCGTCCCCTATCGTGAAGCTGACGCGAATGTCTCCTTCCGAACGGCACGAATGGTTTGCGTTATCATCCCTCGCTCGGTTCCAGGCCGCCCTTACTTTGTGATGTGATCTGTACCGCGATCGGCGCGCGGCAACAGCAGGCTTTGCCTGTGCATAGGCAATATGGGCGACGCATTGTGCGGTGACGGTCATCACGTTACGGTGTAAGGTAAGAAACACTTCGACACCGAGCGGTGCATTGCGGAAGGAAGGGAACCAGATGACCGGGACCTCATACGAAGGCCGACTGTTCATTGATGGCGAGTTTCGAGAAGCCAAGTCCGGCAAGCGTTATGACGTCATCAACCCCGCTGACGAATCTATCGTTGGCTCAGCTGCTGATGCAGGCCCCGAGGACGTTTACGATGCGGTCACGGCCGCGCGCAGGGTTGCAGACGAAACAAGCTGGGGAACAGACCACAAGTTCCGCAGGCATTGCCTCGAGCAGTTCCAGGCAGCGTTGCGCAGCGATGTCGATGGTTTCCGGAAATTGGTCACCGCCGAGGCGGGCCTCGGAACTGCGCTCATCGGCAGCCACGTCGACGCGATGATCGACGGGATGGACTTCTGGAACGATCTCACAACGTCGTTCCCGTGGGAAGAAGACCTCGGAAGCTTTGAGTTCTTGGGCATGCCGAGCGACCGACGCGTCTGCTATGAGCCCCATGGGGTCGTTGGCGCGATCACGCCTTGGAATGCTCCGTTCATGACCGCGATCTGGAAGGTGACTCATGCCATGGCCACGGGCAACACCGTGGTACTCAAGAGCGCGCCGGACACCCCGCTCACCGCGGCGAAGATGGCACAGGTCATGGCTGAGGCTACCGATACCCCCGCGGGCGTCTTCAACGCGATCAGCTCAGAAGACAAGGCCATCGCCGGCGACGCGATGACCGGTGATCCTCGGGTCGACCTCTTTCATTTCACCGGATCTCCCGGCGTTGGCCAGCGCATTCAGGAGCGTGCGGCACTCGGCATCCGCAAAGTTGTCCTGGAGCTCGGCGGCAAGTCCGGAAACATCCTGCTCCCTGACGCGGACCTCGACATGGCATGCGGCCTGAGTGTGACCATGTGCATGGCCAACAGCGGCCAGGGGTGCGCACTGCCGACACGCATGATCGTGCACGCCGACATCTATGACGAGGTGTTGCAGCGCCTGGAGGCGACGATTGGCGTGCTTCCGTTCGGCGACCCCACCGAGCCGACCACCGTCGTCGGCCCGATCATCCGCGCCGAACAACTGGAACGTATTGAAGGGCTCGTGAACCGCGCCAGGGACGCCGGAGCGCGGGTGGTGTGCGGCGGCAAGCGAGCGGACTTTGGCGGCAAAGGCTTCTGGTACGAGCCGACTCTCCTCGCCGACGTCGACGAGAACGCCGAGATCGCTCAGAACGAGGTATTCGGACCGGTGCTGATCGTGATCCGCTACGACGGCAACGACGACGAGGCGGTACGCATCGCGAACAACACGCGTTACGGCTTGTCGGCATACGTGCAATCGCGTGACGAGGAGCGTGCCTGGCGCGTAGCTCATCGGCTACGGGCCGGAACGGTGAACATTAACAACTCCTTCTACCTGAGTCCCGATGCGCCGTTTAGTGGATGGGGCATCAGCGGCGTGGGCTCCGAGCATGGCGTCGCCGGGTTCCGCGAGTATCTGCGAATCAAAACCATTGCCAGTCCTACGAAGTGAGTGATTTCGACTACATCATCGTCGGTGCTGGGTCCGCAGGCCCGGTACTTGCCAACTCGTTTGCCGGAGAATCCCCGGTGAGCGGGTACCGCCGATCGAGGCTGACGACATGTCTACGCCGTCGCACCCACATGGCCTCCTACACGAAACCCGAGTCCGTGGAGTTTCTTGATGCTTTGCAGCGAGAAGCCGGTCAGACCGGCCACGAGGTCTTCGACGAGATGTTCGGCCGCGGCGGCGTCGACATCGGCACTTAAGGAGGGCCTGTGCGACAAGTCATTCATCCAGCATCCGGCGAATAATTCGACTAGAAGGACGGATTCGCCAAATCTCCGCTTCCGAGGCCGCCGGAGCCCCGCCCTCGCCGCGGCAAGACACCCAACCTGACCGAGGGGCTTTCCTTCGCCCGATCCGGCACCGGCCCAACCTTCAGATTCAGGTCAACACGGCCGTCGACCGGGTGCTTCTCGAAGGCGACAAGGCCGTTGGGGTGCAGGCACGGACATCATCGGGCACAGTCACGTTTCGGGCCAATCGCGAGGTAATTCTGTCCCTGGGAAGCATCGCGACACCGAAGCTGCTCCAGCTGTCCGGAATAGGCCCGCGTTCGCACCTGCGCAGCCTGGGTATCGAAACTGTCGTCGACAGCCCCAACGTCGGACAGCGCATGCGTGAACACAGATGCGTGGCACTCCAATACCGACTCAAGCGCAACGTCGGCTACAACCGGCATCTCGCGACCCCGATGGCGCAGGCCGCCAGCGGTGTCCGCTACCTAGCCACCCACAAGGGTCCGATGGCCACCTCGGCCTACGACGTGCTCGGCTTTTTCAAGGCATCACCCGATCAACTGCGGCCGGACGCCCAACTGCTGATGGCGCCGTTCTCGGCCAAGCCGCTAACGCCGGGCGGGACGTCGGCGTCGAGCGTGAACCCGGAATCCAGGCCATCGGCTTCGTCCTGCGACCCGATAGCGAGGGCTTCGTCAACATCATCTCGTCCGACCCGAATGCCGAACTCGACATCGACCCCAATTTCTTTGCAACCGAACATGATCAGCGGGTCGCCGCGGAGTTGTTCCGGACCCTGCGGCGCATCTTCGAACAGTCGCCGATCGCCGACGAGGTCGTCAGCGAGACCAGACCAGGAACCCAGGTCGCCAGCGACGACGCGATCATCGACGCGGCCCTCGACCAAGGCTACTGCGGATACCACGCCATGGGCACCTGTGCGATGGGACCGAACGAATCCGATGTGGTGGACTCGCGCTTGCGGGTTCGTGGCGTACACAACCTGCGGGTGATGGACTGCTCGGTGATGCCGACGATGGTGTCGGGCAACCTCAACGCGCCGGCGATGGCGATGGCGATGGCGATGGCGTGCGGCTGACCTAATCCTTGCCGACCGTTAGAATCGACAATCAGTAAGATTATTGTACTATTAAATCGGTCACGTTACGGTGTAAACGTGCGTTTCCCACACGCTAAGACGGCGACGATCCCGGCAGAAATCGCATCAAGAAGCGAGAGACGGCAACGATGCCAACGACTGAACACGAAGGCCGACTCTTCATCGACGGCGAGTTCCGAGACGCCAAGTCCAGCAAGCGGTATGAGATACTTAACCCCGCCGACGACACGGTGGCCGCGCCCTAGCCGCAGACGCGGCTACGGTGGATGTCCACGACGCGGTCACCGCCGCGCGGCGGGCATTCGACGAGACGTCGCCGACTTCATGATCGACGGGATGGACTTCTGGAACGATCCGACGACGTCGTTCGAATGGGAGCGCGAGCTGGGACCCACCCGCGGGTGGGCCGAATCCGTCTTAGCGCTCGACTGGAACTATCTGCACCATAGAACAATTCGATAACCGGAGGAGATTGTCAATGGCCGACCAAGGCTTCGGCAGCAATGATGTCGGGATCGTCACTGGCGGCACTGGCGGGCTGGGCGAAGCAACCGTTCGCCGCCTGCACGCCGAAGGGCTCCGCGTGATCGTCGCCGACGTAGCCGACGACTGGGGCAAGTCGCTGGCCGACGAGCTTGGTCCGCGCGCGGTGTTCGTCCACACCGACGTCACCGATTCCGACAGCGTTGGTGGCGCGATCGAGCAGGCCAAGTCGTTGGGAACGTTGCGTTATTGTGTTGTCGCCCATGGCGGTTTCGGCGGCCGTCCCGAACGGACGGTCAACCGCAACGGCAGCCCAGCCAGCCTGGACAGCTTCAAGAGCATGATCGACATCTACCTGACAGGCACCTACAACGTGGTGCGCCTGGTCGCTGCAGCCATCGCCCGGGGCCGAGCCGGGTGCCGACGCCGAACGCGGAGCACTGGTGATGACCGCGTCGATCGCCGGCTACGAGGGTCAGATCGGTCAGGCTCCGTACTCCGCGGCCAAGGCGGCGATCATCGGCCTGACCCTTGCGATCGCGCGTGATCTCAGCTCGGTTGGTATCCGCATCAACAGTATCGCGCCAGGGACCATGCGCACCCCGATGATGGAATCGGTGGGCGACGAGGCGCTGGCCAAGTTCTCGGCGTCTGTTCCGTTCCCCAAGCGCCTCGGGGCGCCGGCGGAGTTCGCCGACGCGGCACTGTTCCTGTTGACCAACCATTACGTCAACGGAGAAGTTCTGCGACTCGACGGGGCCCAGCGGTTCCAACCCAAGTAGTGGCGAGGCCGAACAGACCTCATTTGCACACCGCCCGACTCCGTCGGCTGGCTTGGAGTAGCGCTCCGCTTACGAAATAGCGTCGGTGGCAACGGCTTCAATCGCGCGCCCAAGTACGGCTGTAGCATATGAGCGGTCCCGGGAAACCTGGCGATGAGCCTGCCGCTTCATAGCAGCGCGCTTCCGCAATGAATCACTATCGCGTCACTGCCGCCTTGTCGCGGACCGGACTCGTGACGAGTCGCTCTTCACATGCCGGCGCGTGTGGCGAGGCACCCGATGACCCACCCGCGCAGCGGCTCGGCGGCTCGGCCATCTGCTGACGCAGTTGCCGCGTTTGCGCAGCGACCGCGCTGTGACTAGGCGAGGTGCCGCGTCAGCCCTCGACGGCTCGCGGTGACGGCCTTCGTGATACGTCGCGAAGCCGGCTTGGCTGCGAGCTTGGCGCGGAGGCCTTCAATAATGACGTCGACACTCCAGTTGAAGAACTCCCCCGCAGGCTCGGCTATGGCAGGGCGAACACCACCACCTGCCGTTCGAGCATTGCCTGGGCGGCAAGTGTCGGTTGACGTCGACTAGGGCTCCCTGCCGAAGCTAGCTGGGCGTAAAGGTGACAGGCAGACGCTTAACGCAGCGAACCGACACGTTGTCGAAAGCCAATTCGTCAGAGGCCGATACTTCGAAATCCGTTATGCGGTTGAGTATTTCGTCGACCGTGATCCTCAGTTCCATTCGTGCGAGATGCGAGCCCAGGCAACGATGCGTCCCGCTGGCGAAGACCATGTGAGCGTTCCGGCCGCGTGCGAAGTTCACCGTCAGTGGATCGTCGTGGTAGGTGGGGTCGACGTTGGCCGCCGCCCACCACGCCTGGATGGCATCGCCGGCCTCGATCACCAGGCCGTCGCCTAGATCGATGTCCGCGGTCGCGAACCTCTGACCCGAAGGCACCGGTGACTCATAGCGCAGAAGCTCCTCCACGGCAGCGGGGATCAGCGAGCGGTCGTGGGCCAACCGGTCTCGCTCCCCCGGATGCTGTCCCAGCCACGCGAAGATGCAAGACATCGACGCCGTGACGGTGTCCAGGCCGGCGAACATCAGCAGGAAGACGATGTTCAGCAGGTCGGTTCCTCGATCGGTTTGCCGTCGACCTCCGACCGCAACAGCACCGCGATGACGTCATCCTTCCGATCGGTCTCATTACGGCGCTTGGCGAGGAACTTGAGGAAGTACTCGATCAGCTTGCCGCCTGCCACAGCGACATTGGCTTCAATCTCTTCGACGGTATCGCCCTCGGGATGGATCACACCCTGTTTGAACTCCAGAAGAAGTCGAGGTGCTCGACGGGTGCCCCGACCAGTCGCAGAAAGGTCAGCGACGGAAGGGGCACACAGTATTCATCGTGCAATTCGGCTTCGCCGCGGGAGGCGAACTTGTCAATCAGTTCGCCCGAGAGCTGCCGGATCTGTTTCTCTAGAGGGGCCATCTGCTTGGGCCCGAAAATCGGGTCGAGCAACCGCCGCCACTTCTTGTGGTCCTCGCCGTCGATCTCGAGCGGGATCAACTTTTTGTCTTCGCCGAAGCTGCCACCCTGGCCGCCATTGCCGAGGATCGAGGGGTGACGGTTGATCTTGATGATGTCATCGTGCCGGTACAAGTTCCAAACCCCGTTGGACCGTTCCGCGCGCACTCTGCCAGCCTTCTCGCCGTACAACGCTTGCGGACTCGACATCGCCTTGACGTGCTGTGTCAAGGGGGACAGTCGCTGATCGAACTTCGTGGCTTGGTCCATCGGCCCCTCTCCTTCAGGCTGGCCGAGCGCGAGCTGCCAGTCTGACCTTACACCGTGACGTGATGCGCAGCCGTAGTAAATAGCGGAATCTGGCCCGTGCCGCGGTGCGCCGGGTAATCGTGCCGTCGTGAAAATCGGTACCGTCCCAACAGAAATGCGAAACCAAGGTCGATCGTGCCCTTCATGCCGCACGAGCCGACGATGAACCCAACCCGCCTCGACCCTGGGCTGACTATTCGAGAAGCTCGTCGGCGAAGATGAAGGACCGCAGAAACCGGGCAAGCGCGACGGGTTGGTCACTCTGCACCGAATGTCCCGCTGCGGGAATGGTGGTAATGACGGCTTCGGGTCGTCGGCGCCGGAACTCATCACGATCGGCATCGGCTACGAACACAGAATTTCCGCCAACGACTAGCGCGATAGGCGGAATCGCCGCCGACACATCCCGCCATAGGGCGGAAAAGTCTGGTGATCCAGTACCTTCGGGATCGAGGTCGTCGTAGCGCCAGGTCCACTTGCCGTCAACTAGGGCCTTGGCATTGTGCAGAACACCGCGGCGGATGCTTGACACGCTCCGATGCGGTGCGCTGGCCGCGGTGGCGGCGATCATGTCCTCAGCGGTGTCGTAGACTCGCGGCCCGGATATCAGCGCAGTGGTTCCGCGCTGCTCGCGGGTCATCGATGTTTGCCGCTCGAATACCGACGGGGTCACGTCGATCACGACAGCACGCCGAACCAGTTCCGGGTGCGCCGCGGCCAGTCTGATGGTCGTCAGTCCGCCGAGCGACATACCCACCACGCCAGCGGAATTGGGGGCATGGATCCGTATTGCGTGCGCCGCGGCTTCGGCGTTACGCACCGGCCAATAATCGTGGTCGGCGCGCCAATCGGAATGGCCGTGACCGGGCAGATCGATCGCCAACGCGGATATCCCCAGCGCGACGACAACCGTGTCCCAGGTATGCGCATTCTGCCCGCCGCCGTGCAGGAACACGATCTGCGGATCGTCACCCCACTTGATGGCACTAAGCGACGTCTTGTCCGCCAGGGTGCAGCTCACGCGCATGCAATTTGGCAGAGGCCCGGACACGCCCGCTTCGGCCGCATTCTCGGCTAGCAGTGCGAACTCGTCGTACTGGCCCTGCGTCATCGCGTCTCCTTCTGTCGTGTCATCCGTCCGGACGCGCAGATCTCCAGCAGCTCGCGCAGCAACATGCCGGTGGTGCCCCACGCGTGCGTGCCGTCAACCTCGAAGTAATCCATCACGAACTGCGGACTGCCCCGCCAGGGCCTTCGCGACCATGCTCCCTCGGCAATAAGCTCTGACACCGGCTTGACCAACACATACTGGACCTCCCGGCAGCGATGCGCCGGATCGGGCAGTCGACTCAACGTCCCGACGTAGGGCCAGATGTTCATCCCGTCGATGGTGGGATGGTTGCTAAGCGCTGCCACGATCATCACCGTGTCGGGTGCGATGCCGGTCTCCTCTGCCGCTTCGCGAAGCGCCGCGGCCCGACGCCCTTCCCCGGGATCCACACTGCCGCCGGGAAACGCGATATCTCCACGGTGCGTTCCGATGTCGTCGGCGCGCTTGATCAAGATCACCCGCAGCCCCGCATCGGCTTCTTCGTGCACAGCAATCAGGACTGATGCGTCCCGAGAAAGATCCACCAGTGGTTGATAGATCGTCCTGGGCGGATGGATGCGAAGTCCCGCCCGCAGGTCGGCCAACCAGAATCGCCGGTCAGTCGGGCATTCACGCAGCCACTCCTCGAGCAGCTTGGTTCCTGGACCGAGATTGCCGAACCCTATCAATGCGATCCACCTCCGTGCAGCTGTCTAAGCCCCTGGACAAGCCAGCGGCTTAGACCGCCAACAACCTTGCGATCAAGCAAATTATCTACCAGAATACCGTGTGTCCCAGTTCGCACCGACCGCCAGGTATGAGCCTTGCCCGATTTCTGCGCATCCGCAACGTCGACGACGACGAAGAGGAGAACGGTGGCCAGACAACTCGTGAGCCCTACCGCGTCCGATAGCGCGGAATCTCGAACCGAGAGCGCGGACCGGTACTTCTACGAGCCCGAGATCGAGACCGCAAGCCGAGGCGAGATCAGCGACTGGCAGGACCGTCGCGTACTCGAGCTGATCCCCTACCTGTGGGAGCGGTCCGGCTTTTATCGTGACCTGTGGTCCACGGCGGGCGTCACTCCGGACGACATCACCTCGCTCGATGACTTCTATGCCAAAATTCCGATGTTCCGCAAGGCCGATCTCAAGGCTACCGGGAGCGCACAGGCGATCCCTTCGCAGACGTCCTTTGCGTGGACCCCACTGAGCTGACATCGATTGGCTCGACCTCGGGCACCACCTCGCTGCCTGAATTTTCTTCCCGAAATCTGGGATGCGACTTGGCCCATGCCCATCTCCTCGGCGAAGGCGCTGTGGGAGATGGGATTGCGACCCGGAGACCGCGCATTGGTTGCCGCTGGGTCCTTCCGCGGGTACTGGGACCAGTACTACCACTTGCTGGGAATCACGCCGGTCTATATCGACGGTTGGATCGGCGAGGGCGAGCGCATTCTCAACGCCATCAAGCGCCACCAAGTCCACTACTTCCAGATGATCATGTCCACGTTGATGGAGTTCGAGGCGCTCGAGGCCAAGTACGACATACGAGACATGCTCTCGTCGTTGAAAGGTGCCGCGTTCGCCGGCCAGCCGATGAGCGCGACGTTGGCACGCAAAGTGCACGAGGAGTGGGGCGTCAAGCTGTTCATCTGGACGAGTGCGGGCGACACCGGAGCCGCTTGGCAAGATATCGAATGCGACGGTTACTTCCTGCAGGAGGACACTATCCTGTCCGAGGTCGTCGACCCGGTGACCGGCGGGCCGGTCTGCGACGGTGAAGCCGGTGAGCTCGTTGCGACCGACCTGGACAACAACGCGGCGCCCTACGTCCGATTCCGCTCCGAAGATCTGGTGAGAGTCACGCGCCGGCCCGCGGACAGCGGCCGCACCCACACCCGAATCTGGGTGCTCGGCCGGGCCGGCGACGAGATTCGAATCGGTGGGAAGTCGTTCGTGGTCAATGACATCTGGGGTCTCGTGGAATCCCTGCCCGAGTGCGGCGACGCGCTGTTCCAGATCATCAAGTACGCGCCCGAAATGGACGAGTTGCGGATCAGGATCGGCTACACACCGGAGAAGACCGCCGATCTCGCTGAGCTGCAGTCCCGCGCGACCGTCATTCTGGAGGAAGAACTGGGCGTGAAGTCCGTCGTCGAACTCATGACGGTTGACGCCATCCTGAAGACATCGTCGAGTGTCGCGAAGTTCCCGCGCACGGTGAAGGCATGAGAGGTCAGCGATGAGCAGAGCGACAATGGCCACGGCGTCCGCGGCGCCACCTCGATCCGACCTGTACGGCATCGGGTCGTGCAAGGTAGGCACTGAGATCCACGACTTCGAAACCGGCTGGCGCCCTGGCCATCGGGGTGCCCCGGGTTGGCGCGGTGGTTAATTCTGCCGAGTGGAACGTCGAGACCGTCGACGGAAGCAGTTCGTGGTGTCGACCGCAGCCGAACGTCGGGCACGATTTGTCGAGGTGGAGATCGACGTTCCGTGGGCGCGCGGGTAAACGGGTCGACTTGGGCACGGTGGTCGAGTTCGACCTTTGATCAGCGGCGGGAGCCCAAACGCCAGGCCGGTGATCCGACCGGTGCTGGACCCCCACCGCCGGATCGCCCAATCAGTTACGTGGGATCTGCTCGAGGAAAGCCATCATCTCCGGTGCGTACCAGATGTGTTCTATGTAGTGGCCCAATGTGTTTCGGTGGTCGGTGTAGAAGTAGCGAACCAAACCGCCTGCAGACGAGCCCGCCATGGCGATCGGAATGCCAAGCCGTCGCGCATCGCCCTCAGCAGACTCCAGTTCGTCGGCATCACCGAACAATTGGGCGACATGGTGAAACCGGACTCCGGAGCCGTCATCGGGTAGCGCTGCTCGGTAGATGGCATCGTCTCCGCTCAGCGGTTCGATGAGTTCCAGTTGCATCGGGCCTACGTATGCAAGCGCGATGTTGTTGTGACAGCTGCGTCCCGGTGCGGTTTCCACTTCCATCCCGGGCATGGGCATCCAGTTCGCGACACCGTAGTCAGCGCCGAAACGGCGCATGGCTTCATCTAAATCCGTTGTCACATAGGCTATTTGCAAGAATCTCCGAAAGGGTGCGAACGTTGGGAACGTCGCTGCTGGTGACGATTCGGTCATTGCCCTTTACCTCATATCTCGGTCGATGAGTAATCTTCACCAGCGGCGGCGCAGTTGCGCTCCGGTTCGACGAAGCTGCAATGCTTCTGCACGCGCTGCGTGGGTGACTTTGGGGGTGTCTGCCGGTAGGTGGGTCGAGAGTTCCGAGAGCGCGACCTTTTTGACCGTCGGTACCGGGTGGGAACTGCACCGGTACCACCGGCCGATCATCATGCCCCGCAAACCACCGCCGGTGTCCAGCCAGTTCGGGACGCCTGGGTCCTGCGGGCAGAGCACCGCGCGGAACTTGCCGTCGGAGCTGAGCTGTGCCTGAAATCCGTTGATGCTGCTGTGCCGGTGCAGGATATCGACCTGGTTCCACAAAGCGTCGATCACCTGGACATTCCAGTAGGTGTGCTCGTCGGGCAGGTCCGTCTCGAGTACCAGCGCCTCACCGGGCTCCAGGTCGTAGAGGCATTCCCAATACGCCTGCGGCCAGTCTTCGCCGTTGCCAAGTCCGTCGAATGACTGCAGATGGACGTGTTCTGCGTCCTGGCGTGCGCGTAACGCGCTCATATAGCCCAGGCATACCCGGGACAACCCACGCACATACTGGCCGAACAACGCACGCAGTCGATTATCGACTTCGACGGCGCTCATCGGCGGTCGCAGGTAGTCGATGTCGAGGCGTTCAATGGCCAGTCGACCATCCACCTCATTGACCCAGTCGTACGAGAATTGCCGCACGATCACCAATTGCGTCGACGGGTTGAGGTACCGCCAGTCGCCCCCGTAACCCTCCGGACGCTCGGCGCTCAGGATCACCTCGAAGTTTCCATCGGCATCGAGGGCCAAGGCATCGGCGTCGTAGTTGTCATAGCCCGGTCCGGGTGGCTCGGACATACCGAAGAGGTTCGCCCCGGTGGCGAAGCCCATCACAGGTACCGTTCCGCGGCGGCCGGTGATGCGGTAAACGCCAGCGCCGTCAATCGCCGAATAGTGGTATACAGCGTCAGGATTGGGCTGGGCTAAGAACGCCGAGTTCTCGAACGGCACAAAATCCGGGTAGTTCGGATCGGCGACGAAGTATAAGAAGTACCCCTGGGACAGGCTCATGGCGAACTGGCGATATAGCGCCGCCCGCAGCTGCTCGTCGCCACTGTCCCACAGCTGTGATTCCACCTCCACCGCGTCCTTGGCGAGGTCGAGATACTCGTCCCAGTCGGCTAGGCCCACGGATTCACCATGACCTTGCACTGGTCACTGCCGCTGCGCAGCTCCTCGAAGCGGGTGGGCAGCTCGTCGTAGTTCCAGGTGTCACTGATCATCGACCGTGGTTCGACGTGTCCCGCATCGAACGAGTCGGCGACAACCTGGAATTCGCCCACGGAGTAAATGTTCGATCCCTGGATGCGCACCTGCTTGAACATGGCCTGCGCCGGGAAGATGGTATCGGGCACCATGCAGTTGCCCAGCACGATGACAGTGCCTCGGGGGCGCACGATATTGATCGCCATGGCCAATACTCCTGGCACGCCTGCGCATTCGAAGATCACGTCGGGCGGGCCGCCGAGACCTTCGGTGACAGCCGCGTCGAGGTTCTCGTCGGTCAGCGCGAACGTGTCGGCGCCCATCTCGATGGCGTACGGTTCGCCTCGCCTGGACCGGGCGGCGACCACGATTTTGCCGGCGCCCAGGCGCTTGGCCCAGTATGTCGAAGCGATCCCGATCGGACCCGCGCCGATCACTAGCACCTTGGCTCCCGGGCTCAGCTGCGCCAGTGTCGCGCCGTGCAAGCCCACGGCCATTGGCTCCACCAGCGCACCGTCCTCCAGCGACATCGAGGCGGGCAGCCTAATGGCGGCAGTGGCCTTGGCAATCGCATACTGACCGTAGCCGCCCGCCGATCCAATAAATCCGGCGCTACACACCGCCGGGTCACCGGCCTTGCAGCTCGCGCAGTTGCCGCAGCCTGTCACTGGCAGGGCCGCGACGATATCGCCTTCGTTGAAGCCGTCGGTGTCGGCTCCTTTGGCGACAACTTCGCCGGCGAACTCGTGACCGAGAACCATGCCCTCGGGAAACGTCTCACCCTCACCCGACGTCATGTGCAGGTCCGTTCCGCAGATTCCGCACCGGCCGATCTCGAGGACCAGTCGGCCGGCCTCGGGTACCGGATCCGGCATCGTTTCGATGGTCAGCGGTTTACCAACGCCATTGAAGACGGGAGCCTTCATCGTTTCTCCTTACAGCGCGTAGGTGGTGATGTAGTCGGCGAACCGCTCACGCAGCGCGGCAGCGGACAGTCCGTAACGTGCGGGATCTGCGTCGGCGCCCCGGCGACGTTCCTCCGGCTGCTCGTAGAGCCACGTGCGCATAGTGGTCTCGACATCTGCAGGCAAACTCAGGCCGAGCTTGGAATAGACGCTGTCGATGGTGGCGATTGGATCAGCCCGGAAGTCAGCGTGCCGCACGTCGTGGAAGTTGCCTGGGTGACGCCGCCGAGCCCGCTCGGTGCGATCGACCGCCGACCGCCACTTGTCGACCTCGGGGGGGCCGATCTCCTCGGGGCGGACGTTCTCGCCGAGGTACATCGACTGCGGCATCTCCAGCACTCGGCACACCGAGGGCATCGCTTTGGCCGGATCGCGGTGGGTCTGGACCACGAGCGCATCTGGGAAGAGCGCCAACAGGTCGTCGATGCCCCAGATGTGGCCGGGGTTCTTAAGCAGCCAGCGGCGGTCCTGATCGTCGAGGCCGATCAGTCGCAAGACGTCTGCGTAGCGCTGGTAGGACGTGGTCTCGCTTTCTTCGCGCCACCAGTGCAGGTAGGCAGGAACCGCAAGCTGCGAGGGAAAGGTGTTGCTGACAAAGTCCTGCTGCAACACCTCGAGGCACTCATCGACGCTGTCGGCGGTCATCTCGTGAGCGTCGGCAAAGCCGGGCATGGCCGCCAAAAATTCCTCCAGCCCGGCAACGCAAGCGTTGAATTCGGCTTTCTGCGACCAGTTTTGGCGCGGTGGTCGAGGCATTGGAGTAATGGCCAACCAGCGTTCGACGCCTTGGAATTGCGGGTCGAGTGCCAGCAGCTTGTGCAGCGCGGTGGTGCCGGTGCGTGGAATCCCAGTGATCACCAGCGGACGTTCGATCCGCACGTCTCGGTACCCGGGGTTGCGGCGCCAACCTTCCTGGGTGTAGAGGCGACGGACCAGGACCCCGGTGAGCATTCCGAACAGAGCTTCTCGGCGGGGGCCTGCCACACGTCCGTCCTGATCGAGCGCGGTCAGCAGCTGATGCAAGCCTTCGTGGTAGGTCGGAGGGCCGAAATCATCGAGCCCAGTGGCCGCCGCTGCCGCTTGATGCAGCGGTTCGAAGGCTTCGGTGAACTTCTCGGGAACGGCCATGCCTCACTCCGTATGGTCGGCGGACGGCTGAATTCGTCGCAGAGAGACTGTGGCGCAGGACCAGGTGCACCCTGGTTTGTGATGAGCACCACTCACTAAAGAGGACAATAAGGTACCTTTTTTCAGTCGTCAAGCGTGCGGCCGGTCACTCGGACTGTGTCCGGCCACCCTGGTAGAACAGCTAAGTGAGGTTGACAGCGGCGAGGCTGGCCAGGGCGATCGAAGACGGCATCGTCGCGCGCGGCTGGCCCGTCGGTGAAGTGATCGGCTCCGAGGAACAGCTGCTGGCGCACTATGGCGTCGGGCGCAATGTGTTGCGTGAAGCGATGCGGATCTTGGAGACCCACGGGGTGGCGCGGCGCCGCCAAGGTCCGGGTGGCGGCTTGGTCGTCGTGGCGCCAGACGCGGAGGGGGTCGTCGAATCGGCACGAATGTTTTTGAACTATCGGCACACCCGGCTCAGTCACCTGTACGACACGTGGATCGCACTGGAGTCACTCGCCTTGACGACGGTGGCGCAGATGGACCGGCGGCCGCTCGACGGACTACGGGACGTCATCACACGCACCCGACAGTGGGATGAACAGACTGGAGCGCTGACCGCAGGACGTCCAAACGTACACGTCGAAATCGCCCGGATGACGGGCAACCCGATGCTTGAGCTCTGTCTGGCAACACTTTTCGCGATCGCAACCGATGCGGGCGCGCGGCGCATGCCCGCGCCCGCGGCCGCCCGAATGCGGGCGGTGGACGTCGCTCTGGTCAATGCACTGGACCGCGGAGACGCCGAAGAAGCCCAGCAGCATCTGCGGCGGCTGGTCGAGATGCTGGCGCAGTACAACCAAGGGGACGACCCCAGAGTCGGCGCGCGCGGGTAAGGCGGCACTGCTACGTGATGCAGGGGAAGCCGGATTGAGGAAGCGGTCAGCTGCCCCGCGGCCGACTGCCCGCATGAACACGGCTCCGCAGTTGGGGTAAGCGGCTGTCAATGGATGCAGGTCTTAAAATCGCTAAATCAACTAGACGTTGAGCGGTGGATACGCCGCAGTTACCGGTCCGGCCGATTTGGCAGAAGAGCCTGAACATCCACTACCTGGGCGCGGGATCGTCACTAATCGCGCGCCTGATGTGGTCGGAGCCCCCGCGGATAGCTAACGGGATTAGTGAGTTTCGCATTCGGTTTGATCGGCAGCCGTTGGCTCCGCACGTCCAGTACATAAATCTCTAAATGATTGACTAGTTTCCGAAGCCTCGGTTAACGTGAGGAACATCCCATCCCGCACGCATGGTAGGAATCACGATGCATGTCAAGGTTGAGAAGGGTGCCGCCTGGCTGGGACTGGCCATGCTTGGAGCATTCTTCGTAATTTTCTGGGGCATCGCCGGGCTGATACCGCCAATGGACCCCGGCGCGAGCGCCGAACAAATCGCCAAGGTCTACTCCGAGCACCACCTTCGCCTCAGCATCGGCCTGACAATGATGATCCTCCTGGCGTTTCTCTTCGCGCCCTTCTTTGCGCTGCTGTCAAGGCAGGTTCGACGCATCGAGGGCTACTGGGGCGTCATGTCGCTCACTCAGATCTTGCTCAGCGCGACGTTCCCTTTCGGGTTCGCGCTTTGTTCGATCTTTGCCGTCGCCGCCGCATACCGCCCCGGACGCCATCCCGACGTTACCCAGGCGCTCAATGACATCTTCTGGTTCATGTTCGTCGGACTCGTTGGTCCGCTCATCACCCAGGTGGTGATTCTTGCCTTCGCCGTGTTCATCGACAAACGCGACGTGCCAAGCTTTCCGCGTTGGTTCGGATACTTCAACATCTGGTATGCGGTGCTCGGGATACCTAGCTGCGCCATCTTTCTGTTCAAGAACGGACCGCTGGCTTGGAACGGGATATTCGCGTTCTGGATCCCGTTGACGGTGTTCTCTATCTGGATGGTCGTCTTGACGGTGATGCTCGTCAAAGCAGTGGATGTCGAAGCCGCCGAACGCACGGCGCGCACCGCAGAGCGGGCCCGGGAACCCGCCGCGTGAGCCAGACGGCAATTGGCCCCGGCGCCACGGCGGGCGGGGTCGCGCCGCTTGCGGCCCGAAAGCGTGATCGTCGCATCCCGGGTGAAGAAGGCACTTGGGTCTTCCTGTTCGGCGACATGCTCGTGTTCGGAGTATCTTTCGCGAGCTTTATGTACGAACGCAGCCGAGCGCCGGAAACGTTCGACCAATCACGCCAGACCCTGAGCACCACCATCGGCCTGATCAACACGCTTGTCCTGTTGACGAGCTCACTGTTCGTCGTGACGGCGATCCGGGCGATCCGCTCATCGGAGAGATTCACCGCCAGGTTGCTGTTGGTCGGGGCGACTATGTGCGGACTGGCGTTCGTCGGGCTCAAAGCGGTCGAATACACCATGAAGGTCAGCGAGGGGCACACACCGGGCCAAAACGACTTTTACCTTTACTACTTCATCCTGACCGGATTGCACCTGTTCCACGTTTTGATCGGCATCACCGTTCTGCTGCTCTTGCTGGCGCAAGCGGGCCGGACCGATTTCGGCACAAAGAGAATGGCCATGGTTGAAGGCGGCGCGTGCTTCTGGCATCTCGTCGACCTGCTGTGGATAGTGCTGTTCCCGCTTCTCTACCTGGTGAGCTGACGATGCCGCTTTCACTCCTGCGCGCCCGTTCCACGCCAGTGTGGCTGGCCCTCATCCTCGTTACGATTCTGTCGTGGATGCTCGGTGCCAAACACGAGACCGGCTCGGCCATTGCAATTTTGGTTCTCGGCCTCGCCATAGTCAAGGTTCGGTTCATCGGACTCGACTTTATGGAGCTGCGGGAAGCGCCGCTCATCCTGCGTGTGATGTTCGAGGGCTATTGCGTCGTCCTGTGGCTGGTCTTGTCCGGCATGTACCTGTGGTTGTGATCAGCGTGACAGGATCGACACCGCCGACGCGCCCGGTGCGCCGTAGAGGTGGGTGTAGCCCACCCGCGGATCGTTGGGCACCTGACGCTGGCCGGCCCGGCCCTGGAGTTGAAGCACGATCTCGTAGACCTGGCGAAGGCCCGATGCGCCGATGGGCTCGCCGTTGGCGATCAGCCCCCCATCCGTGTTGACGGGCAGGCGACCGCCGATCTCGGTGTCACCCTCGGAGATCCACTTCTCCTGCTCACCGTCGGCGCAAAAGCCGTTCTCGGCCATGTGAATCAGCTCCGATCCGGCGTCGGTGTCCTGCAGCTGCGCAACGTCGACGTCCTCGGGGCCGATTCCGGCCCGCTCGTATGCTGCGCGCGACGCATCCACCGTGGGGCTCGGGACTGAGTCGAGCGGCAGTGACGGGCTCTGCAATTCGAAGGCACCCTCGCGACGGGTACGGAGTTCCGCGGCACGCACGTACACCGGGGTAGGGGTGAACTCGTGTGCGATATCGGCACGGCACAGGACCAGCGCCGCGGCACCTTCGTCGGGGTTGCAATACATGTACTGCGTCAGTGGGTAATTCACCACCGGGGAATTCAGGATCTCCTCCACGGAGATCGCCTTGCGCCGCCATGCCTGGGGATTGATCGCCCCGTTGGAGAGGTTCTTAGCCGCGATACGCGCAAGCGACTCAACGGAGATCCCATGGTCGTGCATGTACTTGTTGATCTTGGTACCGAAGAAGTGCGTGGTGAGGAACAGGCCCGTCTGGCCATACCAGCTGGGCAGTCCCACCACCGACGGATCGGCGGCGAACGCTCCGCGCGGATGCTTGTCGAAGCCGATCGCCATCGCGACATCGGCCTCGCCGTGCCGGATCGCCTGCTCCGCCATCTGCAGCGACGTCCCGCCGGTCGCGCACCCGTTGAACACTCCACGCACGGGAATGCCCGTCAGGCCAAGCCAACTCACGATGGCATCGGGGTTGGACACCTCGTAGCTTCCTGCGTACGCCGCTCGGACACGAGTCCAGTCGGTGCCCGCATCTTCGAGGGCCAGCTTAGCCGCTTCCGCGCCCATCTCCAATGCGAGCTTGTCGCCGTAGCGGCCGAACGGATGTAAGCCCACACCGACGATTGCCACGTCCGTCACGGTCATTCCCCTTCCACGGGAGCGAATGCGTAAGTCAGTACTTCGGTCCCGTCGGGCCGCGTGGTGTATGGGACGACTACCAGTTCCATCGGCTGGCCGATGGACAGTTTCGCCGGGTCGGACTCGGTGAACCGAGCCTGGATGAGCAGCTGTCCGGGCAGTTCGACGTACCCGAGTGCATAAGGCTGAAATGTCTCCGCCGTGTCGTTGCCGTCGTACGGGGGAGCCGGAGGCCGGAACTGCTGGGTGGTGAACCCCCATAACGTGCCACGGCGCTTGAGCAGAACCTGCGCCTCCCCGGGCTTGGCCGGGAATGTCAAACGGCCGTCGTGTTCAGAGGCGATCAGCTGCGGCTCATCCGATGGCCATGTGAACAGGCCCTCCGCGACCGGCTGTTGATTCGCACCCAACGTTGCTCCCATCATTACCGCTTCACCGCGCCCGAAGCGCAACGAAGCGCCAAGTTTATTATCTAAATAATTTAGCTACGGATGTCGGCAGACGTCAACCCGGCGTCAACCGCCCGGCGGTCCCGTCATGCCAGGACCAAACTCCATGCGGCAAGCCGATCCCACAGCATCTTCCGCGTGGACGCGAAGTTGTGCATGTGGGCCATCCGGGGGGTGACGAAGATCGTGACATCAGAAGAGTTGCCGTAGGCGGCGGGCTCTTGGTGCGGCGCCGGGAGGACATCGCGTTCGCCGGCGCCTACGAACACAGGGCACTCGATTACCGCTGCATCCTCGGCGACGTAGCCCGGCGACAGCATCGCGATAGCACAACTGGGTAGCGTGGCACTCCCGAACGGCGGCGCCTCGGTCCGCAATGGATAGCCATGGCGGGTGTCGGCCTCCAAGATGTCGGCGGGAATGTCCGACCAGAAGAACGGATAGAGGAAGTCCGGGATGCGCGCAGCCGTGTCGGCCACGGACTGCGTGTGAGGATCGGCATCGCGTCGGCTGTCGCCGACCCGTTCAGCGACCTCGGCGGATACCGACTGCTCCGGGAAGGGTAGGACGGTGTGTACCGCGCTGAAGCCGAGCACAGCTATGGCGTCGTAAGCGCGGTGGCGAGCGGCCATGATGATCGTGATTGCGCCACCCATCGACTGGCCGACTCCGATGCGCCGCGCGATGCGAAACGGCGGATATCCCGCGACGGCGTGCCCGGATTCGAGTAGCTCCGCAATCCGCTTCACCGCGGCGTGGTTCGCCGCGGCAATGTCCTCGGCACGCAGATCGCCACACACCGCTGGGGTGCTCTGCCCCACCCCGAGGTGGTCGATCGCGACCAGGACCAGCCCACGCGACGCGTGGTGCTCGGCCTGGGAGTAGCCGCGATGTCCCGGAAAGTGCATGTCGTAGTAGCCGCGGCTGTATCCGCCGCCCGGCAGTGCGAACAGGACTGCGGCGCCATCGGCGACCGAATCCGCCGGCGGTAGGTACACGGTGGCCGCCACCGTCAGCCGACGGTCGATCTCGCAACTGCCGGACACATCCACGGCGAGATCATGCCGGATCGCGTTCGTGGTTGCGGTCTTTGGCATATTCGCACTCCCTGGTCTCCGGGTTACGTGTTGGCTCTGCGAAGTCTCGCATGGCCGGGCCGGGAGCGTTATTGATCTAAACAATCTATCTGACAAAACGACCTGCAACGGCTGTGCTTGACATCACGTTACAGCGTAAGATTTAGTTGCCGAAGGCGTAACCCTGAGCGCGGCGAACCTTGACGCGCGCGACCATCCGTTCCGCCGCGTGGAACGCGATCTCCGCGTAGATCCGAATAGAAAGGACTGCTCAGATGCCCGATGACTACGAGGGCCGACTCTTCATCGACGGAGAGTTCAGGGAAGCCCGCTCGGGAGAGCGCTATGACGTCTTTAACCCGGCCGACGAGTCCGTCGTCGGTACGGCTGCCGACGCGTCGGCAGACGACGTGGACGACGCGATCACCGCGGCGCGCCGAGCCGCCGACGAAACCGACTGGGGGACCAACCACGAGTTCCGGCGGCGCTGCCTCGAGCAGCTGCAACTCGGCCTGCGCAAGGAGAGTCAGGAACTCCGCGACGTCGTGACCGCCGAGGCCGGCGTGGTGAGCTCGGTGATCTACACGCACGTCGACTTCTGGATCGACGGCATGGATTACTTCAACGACCTCTGCACGTCCTTTCCGTGGGAAGAGGATCTACCGCCTTATGAGGTGATGGGCATGCCCAGCGCCCACCGGGTGCGGTACGAGCCGTACGGAGTCGTCGGCGCCATCACGCCGTGGAACGCACCGTTCATGACCGGCATCTGGAAGATGCACCACGCATTGGCCACGGGTAACACGGTCGTCCTGAAGAGCGCGCCCGACACGCCACTCACCGCAGCGCTGCTCGCCAAGGTCGCGGCAGAGACCACCGACATCCCGGCCGGCGTGATCAACACGCTCAGCGGCGCGGACAAGAGCCTCGTCGGGGATGCGATGACGGCCGATCAGCGTATCGACCTGTACCACTTCACCGGCTCGGCCGCGGTCGGCCAGCGCATCGCTGAGCGGGCCGCCAACGGTATCCGCCACACCGTCCTGGAACTCGGGGGCAAGTCCGCGAACATCGTCCTGCCCGACGCCAACCTCGACATGGCCTGCGGTATGGGCGTGGCGATGTGCATGTCCAGCAGTGGTCAGGGCTGTGCCCTCGGGACCAGGCTGGTGGTGCACGCCGACATCTACGACGAAGTGCTCGAGCGCCTCACCGCCCAGGTCGGCAACCTTCCCTGGGGCGACCCCAAGGACCCCGCCATTGTGGTGGGTCCGATCATCCGCTTGGAGCAGTTGGAGCGCATGGAGGGTCTGGTGAACCGCGCCGTCGAGGCCGGTGCCCGCGTGCTGTGCGGCGGAAAGCGCGGCGACCGCAACGGCAAGGGCTTCTGGTACGAGCCGACAGTGCTGGCCGACGTCGACGAGAACTCCGAGATCGCGCAGACCGAGGTCTTCGGCCCGGTTCTCAGCGTCATCCGCTACGAGGGCGACGACGATGAAGCTGTGCGGATCGCCAACAATTCACGGTACGGCCTATCGGGATACGTGCAATCCGGCGACGAGGAGCGCGCATGGACGGTAGCCCGCAAGCTCAAGGCCGGAACGGTGAACATCAACAACTCCTTCTACCTCGCTCCGGATGCACCCTTCAGTGGCTATGGCATCAGCGGCGACGGCGTCGAGCACGGTATCGCGGGATTCCGCGAGTACCTTCGCATCAAGACCATCGCCAGCCCGGTTCACTGAACTCATCTACTGAGGATTAGCAATGCGACTGCAAGACAAGGTAATTGCGATCACCGGCTCGGGTTCGGGACTGGGTCGCGAAGCCGCGCTGCTGTTCTCGGCCGAGGGCGCGCAGATCGTCACCAGCGACGTGGTAACCGGCAGGGCACAGCGGGTGGCGCAGGAGGTCATCGACGCCGGGGGCCAGGCAGTGTGGATCGACGCCGACGTGCGGGTCGAGGCGGACATGGAGCGTCTCGTCGCGACGACGGTCGAACGGTTCGGTCGGGTGGACGTGATGTGGGGCAATGCCGGGATCCCGGAGCCGGGGTTCGGCATGACGCCGTTGGCCGAGTCCGAACTCGTCGACTGGAACAACATCTTCGCAGTGAATGTGACCGGCATTTATCTCGCCTGGAAGCACGCGGCGAAGTGGATGATCGCCAACGGCCGAACCGGCACGCTTCTGGCGACCACCTCGGCCGCGGCGTTCACCGCGTACCCGGGATTCCCCATGTACGCGGCGTCAAAAGCGGCGGCGAATGGGCTGGTACGCGCCGCCGCGTTTGAGTTCGGGAAGTTCGGTATACGGGCTATCGGGTTCGCTCCGACGCACGGCATGTCCGTGAACTTCGCGTTGCCCCCGCATGCCGAGGTGCTCGGAAAGTCCTACGAGGAGATGTCGCCCTGGGATCCGGACAAGCGTGCGATGCCGCTTCGACTCAACCGCCCGCCAACGCTGCGGGACAACGCGAACGTGGCGCTCTTCCTCGCATCGGACGAGTCGGAGTACATGTCGGGACAGACCTTGCACTCGGCCGACGGCGGCCAATTCGCCCGCACGTCGATCATCTTCCCGACCGATACCGGGGCATCCGGCGACATCACGGCGGGCGCGATCCCCGACGACGTTCGCGAGCGGATCGACCGCTGAAAGCCTGACGATGGTGGCCCGCCGATCGTGATGTCGGCGGGCCATTTCGTCGTCAGCCGGTGTGCAGCATGAGGCCCTGAGCGTTGAAGAAGAACCCGCCCGCGGTGATCAGTGCACGCTTGGCGCCGTTGACCTGCCGCTCCCCCGCCCGACCCTGAAGCTGATGGACGGCTTCACGGATGTGACCGGACCCCTGCGTGGCGCCCTCTGAAAGCGAACCGCCGTGCGGGTTGACCGGAATCCGCCCATTGATGAGAACCCGGCCCTCGTCCGGCATCCAGTGCCGGCGCAGGAACGGCCCCGCCTCGCCTGGCCCGCACCACCCCGCGTTTTCGATCCAGTTCAGCGCGATCGGCGAGAAACCGTCGTACGGGAAGTAGACATCGATGTCGTCGATCCAGAAGTCGCCCTTGGCCTTTAGGGTTTCGATGACCACGGGTTGACCGTTCGCCCGCAGGCTCGCGGTCTGGTCCTCCTCGTTCGGCGAAACCTGCCCCAGCACAGCTGCATTGATGAGGACCGGCGGCAGCGGTAAGTCACGGGCGCGCTCGGTGGTGGTCACGATGAATGCGTCGGCGCCATCGACGGCGACGTCCATGTCGTACAGGCACAATGGGTCGCGGATCATTCGGGCATTGAGGTAGTCGTCCATCGACATCGGTTCACGCATCGCGGCGGCCGGGTTACGCATGGCATTAGCTCGGGCGTTGAGCGCAACGATGCCGAAATCTTGCCGCTTCGTGTGAAATTCGTAGATGTAGCGCGATGCCCACGCCGTGTAGCCGGCAGCCGCGGCGACCGTATCGGGCCCCGGGTGGGGATCCGAGAGTCCGGGCGTAGCGATACGTCGAAACGGATCCTTCAGCGCTCCGCCGGTGTTCCACGCGGCACGATAGGCCGCGTGATACACCAGCACCGTGTCACACAAACCGGCGTGGACGGCGGCCGCCGCCGTCGCAACGTGATCCACCAT